>VFKT01000385.1 GCA_009885395.1 Deltaproteobacteria bacterium
ACATAAGGTCGAAGGTGGCGAGATGACCCACGTCATCATTGCGCAGGCCTTCGCAACCTCCTGGAAGACGGCGAGCATGGAGCGCTCGCCCACGGAAAGGAATTTCCCCGTGAAGACCCCATGTTTGGAGAGTTGCTGGATCGCGTATTGAAACAGGTCGAACTGGTAGGTGTGAAACGGGTAGAAACCGCAGAATTCATCGCTGCCACGCCAACCGTGCAGGTTGATCGAGTTATCGCCGAAGCGGAAAAGCGTTTGGAGGTTATCCTTCTCGCGGTCGTAAATGTCGGTGAGGACTTCCGGCTCATCCTCCTGCTTGGCCAGGAGCCGCTTTTGAATCACCTCGCGGACATCGGCGCTGGCGAGCGTGAGCTGGGTTTTGAAGCGGCCCATGATCTTGGTGATGTCCTGGGCTTCCATCCCTTTGAAGGCACCGAGGACGCCTTCGAGATCGGCCTGAGAGGTCACGAAGACCCAAGCCCGGCCGTTGCAGACGGTCCCCAGAGTTTCCGCCACCGTCTGGAGGTTGAGCATGAGTTTGGAGTCCTGTCCGATGAACTGGCCGACCTCATCAACAAAGAAGTTCAGGCGGAAGCCAGGAGGCTGGCGTGCGATGTAGTCCTTCACCATCTGCGCGAAGCTCTCGATCGAGACGCGGTAGTCTTCGCGAACCTGCCTCATCAGATTTGAGGCTTCGGCCTCGGCCACACCGAAATGCGCAGCGTAGGCTTTGGCGAACGCGGCCTTTCTGGCGGTGGCGATGGCCTCGCGGTCTTTCTCCCAATCGGCGCCATTCACCCGGAGATATGTTTCCTTGAAAGGGACGAAATCACCACGCACGTCAAGGTCATGCTCAAAGCGGGCGATGTAACCCTGCTTGCCGTAATAGCCCTGCAACTCGTTCAAAACCTTCACGAACACTTCCAGGATCGGGGCCGAGTGATCGCCACCGATGCCATCGAACTTCTGATCGATATTGAACAAGATACTCCGCGAAGGGATGGCAGTGGCCTTCCGCAAGTTGGCCTTCACGATCTCATCGTCGATCTTAGGCAGAACGATGTCGGCCGGGCGAATCCCGTTGGCCAAGGGCTGGCCATCGAGGATGAGGGAGAGGATTTTGAGCAGGTGCGATTTGCCCGAGCCGAAGAAGCCGGAAATCCACACGCCGTTCGCCGTCAGTTCGGTGAGGTAACGGTCGGTGAAGATACCAAGTCCCCTAGCGACATCGCGGGTGACCACATACTCCTCCAGCTCGATCTGAAGATTGCGGGCATCATCGGCCTTAATGACGCCATCAATGGGACGGTCAACGGGTTTGAGGAAAAGCTCGTGGATTTTCATGAAGGTCAAAGGCGATAGTGATCGAGATTCGTCGCGCGGTAGTAGGGATTGTTGATCCGCGGACTGGGGATCGATCCGAAGAGGCGAAGGTGAGAGCCCCCGGTCGGCTCCTGGACGTACTCCCCGGGAAAGAAGATCACCACCGGATGCCGGAGCATCGCCGGCTGGAGTGACTCCAGAATGGTGTGGGTGCGGAGGAACGGAAAAATCCGCCCGGGGCCGGTGATGAGCGTCAACTGCGTTCCATCATCCCCGATGGCCCGGATTAGGCGCGGGATCAGGTGAGTTTTTGGGTCGGAATAGTTCTGCAGGGTTTCGAGAATATCAGCCTTTTGAGAGCTTACCTCATCGCGCAATAGGTCTTCGAGGACGTGATGCTCTTCCATCTCCTCCAAGACAAGGTTGAACAGGTCGAGAGATTTTGCGGTGGTACCGGTATTGCGCAGCCGGATCGCGAGGCTCTCCACCATCCGCCGGATGTCATCCTCCCGCGCCGGCTCGTAAGTCTGGATGAAAATGGGCACCTCGTTGGCCAGGCCTTTCATCGCGAGAAAGCTTGGGTGACTGAGAATTTTGAAAAGCCGTTCCGGTAACTCGTTCAAGTGCATGGCGTTCAGCGGCTGGGAATTTCGGTGTCGGGAACGAGAAATCCGGCGAGCCATTGGGGGTTATCAGCGATAAC
>VFKT01000298.1 GCA_009885395.1 Deltaproteobacteria bacterium
AGGGCCGCTCGTGGACGGCCTCCATGCGCTCGGCGTCGGTGACGAAGTGCGGCGAGAGGTAGCCGCGGTCGAACTGCATGCCCTCGACGACTTCGAGGGTGGTCTCAAGGCCCTTGGCCTCTTCGACCGTGATCACGCCGTCCTTGCCGACCTTGTCCATGGCTTCGGCAATGATGCCGCCGATGGTCAGGTCGTTATTGGCAGAGATGGTTCCGACCTGGGCAATTTCCTTCTGGTCCTTTGTCGGCTTCGAGAGGACCTTCAACTCGGCGATGACCTTGGCGACGGCCCGGTCGATGCCGCGCTTCAGCGACATCGGGTCATGGCCGGCGGCGACCATCTTGGCGCCCTCGACGAAGATCGAGCGGGCCAGCACGGTCGCCGTGGTGGTGCCGTCACCCGCCACATCGGAGGTCTTGGAGGCGACCTCCTTGACCATCTGGGCACCCATGTTCTCGAATTTGTCTTCGAGCTCGACTTCTTTGGCGACGGTGACACCGTCTTTGGTGATGTTTGGCGCGCCGAAGGACTTCTCGATCACGACGTTCCGACCCTTGGGTCCGAGCGTGACCGTGACGGCGTCGGCGAGAATGTTGACACCGGCGAGAATCTTCTCGCGGGCGTCGGCTCCGAATTTGACGATCTTTGCACTCATCTTGTCATTCCTTTTCGTGGGTTCGCGTGGGCGCGCAGGCGCCTCACTCGATCACGCCGAGGATGTCATCCTCGCGCAGGATGAGGTGCTCTTCGCCCTCGATCTTGATTTCGGTACCGGCGTATTTGCCGAAGAGGATACGATCCCCTGCCTTGACGTCGAGCGGGCGGAGCTTGCCGGCCTCATCGACTTTGCCCTTGCCTGCGGCAATGACCTTGCCCTCCTGGGGCTTTTCTTTCGCGGTATCGGGGATGATGATGCCCCCCTTGGTCTTCGTCTCTTCGTCGACGCGCTTGACGATGACGCGGTCATGCAATGGCCGGATCTTCATCTTCCTCCCCTTCTGTCTTCCTGTGATCGGAAAAACTGCAAATTCCCCGGAAAATCAGGGATTTTTGCACCCGGACGGGTGCTTGTCCCCCACCGGGACGGGCGAGCTTTTAGCCACAGTCGCCCGACTGTCAAGGTGAGAGGGGCTTTGAAGCAGGGGATCGGACGCTCTGGCGGGCTCGGAGGCAGCCGAGGGCACCCCCTCGGCGGGTTTGGCAGGGAGCCCGACGGTAAGGACCGGAGCGTCGGAGTAGCCGGTTTGAGAGGCCTCAAACCGACCCTCGGCGCAGCCTCAACCCGCGGCTGGTGACCGGCTGCCTTGCAGCAGGCCGGCGGCAAGGCAGCCGCGAGCGCTTGCCCAGGTCTCAGCCTGGGGGCCGGCGCGCAGGGGGCTTTGCTGGAGCCCACGTTGGTTCGGCCGATGATCGGCCAGGGTCGGGGCAGGGGTCGCCTGGCTTCAGCGCCGACCGCGGCGCATCTCTTCTTCCGTATATTGCCGGTAGAGGATCTCGTATTCCGGGCTGCCTTCGGGCACGCGCCGCGAGAGCGAAGCGATCTTGCGCGCCACACGCTGGTGGACGCCGGCGCTCTCGCTGAGCACGCGCTCGATCAAGGCCTTGGCCTCGTTGAGGGCGATCCGGTCGTTCGCGATGCGGGCTCCGGCGGCACGGATGGCGTCGATCGAGCGGTGCGCCAGAAACGAGATTTGGGCCTCGCTGAGCTTCATCAGAGGGGGAAGTTTCGCTCTTCGGCCAGCCGCTTGCGGATCATCTGCACGATCCTGTGCCGGTCGAGGCCAAGGCCCTCCCGGCCCGCAGCCTGCAGGTGCTGGTCGGCCATGGTCTCGGCGTCCCGATCGAGTTTGCTGACTCCGGCGAGATGCTCGTCGATGGCGCGGGCGACTGCGGTGACGCAGGCATCCCGGGTGGGGCCGAGTTCGATCAGCCCCCCTTGGGCGAGCCCGTCGACGATGGCCGCCGCGGCTGCGAGGTTTTGCGTCTGCATCTGAGCCATGGGATTCGACCTGAGTTGCGCGCTACCACCGCTTTGCGGGTTTGCAAGCGGTGCCCAGAGGGTGAAGAGTATCGCCAGCGTGGACGTGTCGTCGCGCGACCAGGCACTGAAAACAGGGGTGGTCTACCCGTAGGCGCGGATTCGGGCGGGGGCGGGAGGAGTTGCGGTTGGCAGCTGTGGTGAGAAAGCCGGCGGCGCTTCGTCAGGGCGGTCGCATCGCCGTGGTGATGCCGTCGGGGCCGGTGCTTCGAGAGAATCTCGCGGCGGGCATGGCGGCGCTTGAGCGGCACGGCTTCGAAGTTGTGCCGCCGCCCGAGCGCGAGCCGCATCGATTGTTTTCGGCAGGCGATGCGGAGAGGCTTGCCGATCTGCGGGCGGCTTTCGCAGATCCATCGAATGATGTTGTCTGGTGCGCCCGCGGCGGCTGGGGGGCGCAGCGGCTGCTGCCCGGACTCGATTCGGCCTGGCTTCGCGAACGGGGGCGGCTCTGCGTTGGCTTCAGCGATGCGACGGCCTTGCTCTCGCATCTGGTCGAGCACGCCGGGGTCGCGGCCCTGCACGGTCCGATGGTGGCGCATGATGTGGCGCGCGAAGACGCTTCGGGCCGCCTTGCCGAGATGCTGGCCCTTTTGCAGGGCAAGGCCGAATGGTCGGTCCCGGTGCCGGAGACGCTCATCCCGGGCGAGGTCCGGGCTCCGGTTCGGGGTGGCTGCCTGACGGTGCTGGCGGCTCTTGCGGGCACGCCATGGCAGCCCTCGTTTCGCGATGCGATTGCCTTCTTCGAGGACGTGGCCGAGCGTCCGCAGCGTAGGATCGATCGTATGTTGACCCAGCTTCTTCAGGCCGGTGCCTTCGCAGGTGTGCGTGGTTTTGTTTTCGGTACAATGCTTGACTGTGGCCCTTCGGAAGAACTTCGCGAAACCATCCTCGGTGGGATCGGTGAACTGGGCGTGCCCGTGGGTTTTGGCGCGCCGGTCGGGCACGGGCCAATCAATCTACCGGTTCCGCTCGGCCTGCCGGCGCAACTCGTCCTGCCGTCCAAGGGCGGCGGCACGCTGGGTGGCAACGAGCCGATGGTGCGGCTTTGAGCTTTGGCCCGGTTGACGATGCGTTGCACGAGGGCGTCCGACAAGGTGTCTATGCGGGCGCGGTCCTGCTGGTCAGCCGCGAGGGCGAAACTCTCTTCGAACGTGCCGTCGGCGAGCGGATCTCTGAACCCGAGCGGGCTCCGATGCACCCCGATGTCGTCTTCGATCTGGCTTCGCTGACCAAGCCGCTCGCCACCACGCTGGCTTTCCTGCAATTGGTCGGCAAAGGTCGGGTTGGCCTTGACGACAAGCTGAGCCGATTTTTTCCGAATTACGCGGTGCACGGCAAGCGCGACACCACCTTTCGGCATCTGCTGGTGCATTCCTCTGGACTCGCGCCGCATCGGCCCTTCTGGAAAATCGCGGGCACGCTTGGCCGGCCCAACTTCGTCCCGAGCCGCGAGGCTCGTGCCTGGGTCTGGGAGCAGATCCAGCGCGAGAAGCAGGATACCGCACCCGGAACCCAGGCCGTGTATGGCGACCTTGGTTTCATCGCGCTCGGCCAGACCATCGAGACGCTGACCGGCGTGCAGCTCGACCGCTGGTGTCAGCAGCAGCTTTTCGGGCCGCTCAAGCTGCGCTCGATCGGCTACATCGATTTGATGAAGGTCCTTGCCCAACGGGTGGCCCCGGTCGACTCGGTGATTGCCGCGACGCAGCGCTGCTCCTGGCGGAAACGGATCCTGTGTGGCGAGGTGGATGACGAAAATTGTTGGTTGATGGGTGGCGTGGCGGGGCACGCCGGCCTTTTCGGTACCGCGCGCGACGTCGATTCGCTCGCGACCTCATTGGAACGCATGGGCCGGGGCCAGGAAGGTTTTTTGCCAGCGGGCCTGGTGCGGCAAATGTGGACCATCGACCCGGCTATCCCCGGATCGACCCGCACCCTGGGCTGGGACACGCCATCGCAAAAAAATTCGTCGGCCGGAACCCGACTGCAGGGCCGGCGCCTGGTGGGCCATCTTGGCTATACCGGCACCTCGCTCTGGATGGATCTGGATACTCGCGTCAATGTGGTGCTTTTGACCAACCGCGGCCATCCGCGCCGTGAGAATGACCGCATCAAGGACTTCCGGCCGAAGCTACACGACCTGATATGGGAGGCAGTCGCGTGAAGGTTTCGAAGGTCGTCCATCTGACGGCGATCGGCGGCGTCGGCATGACGGCGCTCGCCGGGCTGCTCTGTGAGTTGGGCTTCGAAGTGCGCGGTTCGGATCTCGATGTCTATCCGCCGGCGAGCGACGAACTCGCCCGGCTCGGGGTTCCGGTCAGCCGTGGCTACGCGGCAGCGAATCTCGCACCGCCGCCCGATCTGGTCGTCATCGGCAACGCGATCTCGCGTGACAACCCCGAGGCCACGGCGGCGCGCGAGCATGGCATCGCCACCATGTCGATGCCCGAGGCGCTCGAGAACCTGGTGCTGCCGGGCCGCCGTTCGCTCGTGGTGGCCGGCACGCACGGCAAAACCACCACCTCCACTTTCCTGGCGCACGCCCTTTCGGTCGCGGGTTTGAACCCCGGCTGGTTCATCGGTGGGGCGCCGCTTGATCTGCCTCGTCCCTGGGCGCTCGGCAGCGGCTTGGACTTTGTTCTTGAAGGCGATGAATACGATAGCGCCTATTTCGACAAGGGCTCAAAATTTCTGCATTATAAACCCTTTGGCGTGATCCTGAATGCGGTCGAGTTCGATCATGCCGACATCTTTCGCGATCTGCCGCACGTCGAAGCGGCGTTTGCGCGGCTGCTTGAGCTGCCCCCCGATGCGGCGCCGATTATCGTCTCGGCCGACTTTCCGCGGGCGGTCGCGGTGGCGCGCGCCAGCGGTCGCCGCTTTCAGACCTTTGGCGCCGCCGCCGATGCAGATTGGCGATTGACTGATCTCAGGGATGGGCCGCAAGGGCTTGAGTTTATGGCGCGTCATGGTGGCGAGGCCATCCGGGTTCGCACGCCTGTGCTGGGTGCGTTCAATGCCTGCAATCTGCTCGCGACTCTCGCCCTCTGCCGGGCGCTGGAGGTGCCGACCGATGCCGTGTTGGAAGCCGCCGCGAGCTTCCATGGCGTGCAGCGGCGTCAGCAGATCCTGGTCGATGGGCCGATTACGTTGATCGACGATTTCGCCCACCATCCGACCGCCATCGCCGGGACTCTTGCCGCGGTGCGGTCGCGCTTTCCGGGCCGGCGGGTCTGGGCGCTGTTCGACCCGCGCTCGAATACATCACGCCGGCGAATTTTTCAGGACGAGATCGCCGCCGCACTGGCCTTGGCGGATCGTGTCGTGATCGGACCGGTACACCGAGCCGAGCAACTCTCGGAAGAGGATCGCTTCTCGCCTGAGGAGGCCTGTCAGGTAGTCCGGAAGACGCCCGGACGGGATGCTTTCGCGGCGTCGGATCACGAGGGCTTGCTGGCGCGCGTGACGGCGGGCTGGCAGGCCGGGGATGTCGTTGTTTCGCTCTCGAATGGGGCTTTCGGGGGTCTGCTGCCGAAGCTGAGTGTCGCCAGCCGCATTTAGCCGCGGGGGCTGGTGGCCTTTTGCATCGTGCGCGCCCGTGCCTCACGAAGGCGTGCGAGGCGTTGGTCGCGCAGGGCACCGGCGACTTGACGGAGATCATCGACGCGGTCGGATTCGTCGCGGATTTCGACCCCGAGCACGGTCTCGACCAGATCTTCCAGGGTGACGAGTCCGGCGATGCCGCCATATTCATCGACCGCCATGGCGACGTGTTCGCGCTGGTCGAGAAAACGCCGCAAGGCGACCGCCAGCGTGCTGCGCGCCGGGAGGAAACCGATTTCGCGGCGGAACTCGGATAAAGGAAGGGTGGACGCAGCGCCGCGGGCGCAGGCGAGCAGCACCTCGCGCTGCAGGACGTAGCCCGTGATATGGTCGCGGCTGTCTGAAAAGAGTGGAATTCGTGAATAGGCCGTGGCTTCGTCCTGCGCCAAAAGCTCGTCGATCGTCGCCTGCTCGGGCAACATGGTGACCACCGTGCGCGGCGTCATCACGTCTTCCACCCGGATCTGCTCAAGTCCGAGCAGATTGCCCAAGACCCGCGATTCATCCACTCGCAGCGTGCCCTCGCGCGCCGCCAATGAGACCAGGGCCAGCACCTCGCTGCGCGAGACGGGGGTCTGGCCGCTCGGCGCGATCGCCCGCGTGATCGCCCGCGTCAGGATCAGCAGCGGCGAGAGCAACCGTACCATTGCGGCGACGGCGTAACCGACGAAGCTGGCGAGCTGCGAGGCGTAGACGGTGCCAAGCGTTTTCGGGATGATTTCGGTTCCGACCAGCACGGCGAGCGTGAGCAAGCCCGAGAAGATGCCCACCCCGATATCGCCGAAGAGGTGGGCCGCCTGCGCGCCGGCCAGTGCCGAACCGACCGTATGCGCGACGGTATTGAGGGTGAGGACCGCGCTGATCGCGTCGTCGAGCCGCTCGCGCTTGAAGTGCAAAAGCAACTCCACGCCACGGTTGCCGTCGGCGCGTCGGGCTTCGAGTTCGCCGAGCCGACTCGAGAGCAGGATCGCTTCCAGCAGCGAGCAGACGAACGAGACGCTGAGCGCGCCGCCGACGTAGATCGTGAGAAGAATCGCGCCCTGGCTCAAGCCGTGCCCCCTGTGGGTTGGGCGAAGGCGCGCGCGTGGGCTGGAGCGGAACTCGATTTTGCGGTGGTCTCCATCGGGGCGCCGGAGCGTTCTACCATGGCACGAAGGGGCTGCCGACGGGAGCAAACGGGGACCGGGCCGCGGTCGGTGGAGGGCAGTTTTGCGGTTTCATTGGCTGCAAACGCGACACCGCCCGGATCTTCGCACGGCGTCGGGCCCACCATCGACGTCGCCGCGGCTGCGTGTCCGTTCGGTCGAGGCCACCCCTGCGGTGATCGGCGGCATGCCCAATGCTGCAACAATGCTGCAACTCCGCGTGCTCGCTCGGTCGCGGCAATGGCCCCGGCACC
>VFKT01000364.1 GCA_009885395.1 Deltaproteobacteria bacterium
CGGAGCCCGGCCCCTCTCGATCATCGACCTCGTCGTTTGCCATGCCGAAAGCATATACTTCAGAATCAGCCATGTCAAACCCGCAGCCTCTGGAAAAGGCCGACCGTCTCGCCATTCGATGCAGCCTTCCCCACGGGCGCTGGCCGCATGCCCACTGGCTGGATCGTATTGTGGGGAACCAGAAGCCAGACTCCCTGCCTCCACCCCGAGTCGCCTGGGCCCGGGGCCACGCCTGCTGCTCTCGGAGGCCCTGCTGCCGCCCCCCGGCGAGGTCCCAACCCTCCAGCACCAGCTACAGCCCGTGCTGGGGATTTTTGCTCACTCTCTCACGCCAAGCGCGACGAACAGCGCGCGCATCTTCTCGCTACACCCCGTGCTGGAGATTTTTGCTCACTCTCTCAGCGGATGATCTGGCTCCCGAGCAGTCTCATCCCTTGCCGTCGGCGATTGCGCAATCGCCTGGGCTTCCCCGATAGAGCCTTGCGGAGCCGTCCGGATCGGGCCAAGCTGAGCCCTCGATGCTTGGCCGTTTCCGCCCGCTCCCGGCGCTTGCCGTGGTGCTTCTCTCAGCAACCGTTGCTTTGGCAGAGACGCTGGTGGTGGCGCCCTCGGGCACCGCCTTCAACTCGATTCAGGCCGCTCTCGACGCGGCGCAAGCGGGCGATACGGTGCTGGTGCGCGAAGGGGTTCCCTACCACGAACGGCTCGTCTTCCCCCGTGGTGGCAGTATCGCCGGCGGATTTCTCACTCTTGCGGCCTGGCCCGGTGAACATCCGGTGCTGGACGGTATCGGTGCGGCGGGCGGGCCCGATATGATTCTGCTCGAGGATCTATCCTTCGTGCGGATCGAGGGACTTCGCATCCGCAATGCGCTTGGCGTCTCCGATGGCTCGGGAATTCGCGTCCTTGGCGCCGGTTCGCATATCGAAATCCTGAACAACGAAATCCACGACATCCGCGGCACGAGCGCGATGGGGATCACGGTCTACGCCACCCGGGCGCAATCGATCTCCGACCTCGTCATTTCGGGGAACCTTGTCCACGATTGCGAGCCGGCACCCAGTGAGGCGATCACGCTGAACGGCAACGTCGATGGCTTCAAGGTGATCGACAATCTGGTGCGCGATGTTGATAATATTGGCATTGACATGATCGGTGGCGAGACCGATATCCAGCCCGACGCCAACAAAGTCGCCCGCAACGGACTGGTCCAAGGCAACCGGGTCGAGCGCGCCCGTTCGTCCTATGGGGGTGGTTACGCGGCCGGGATCTACGTCGATGGCGGGCGGGATATCGTGATCGAGGGCAACGTCGTCACCGAAAGTGACCTTGGGATCGAGATCGGTGCCGAGAACGCCGGCCGCACGACGCAGCGCATCGCCGTCCGTTCCAACCTGCTTTATCGCAACGACAAGGCTGGCCTTATTTTTGGTGGCTACGACGCTTCGGTGGGCCGGGTCAGCAATTGCGAGTTCCGCAACAACACGCTCTGGGGCAACGATACGCTCGGTCGGGATCAGGGCCAGGTCTGGATTCAATGGGCGTCGGATAATGTCTTCTCGAACAATATCGTGATGGCCACGACTGGCGGCCCCTTGCTCGTTTCGTGGGAGGGCAATAGCGCCAACACCCTGGATTGGAATTTCTGGTTTGGACCCGCCGGCGGCGCGGGCCATGCCTTCATCTGGAACGACAACGAGCACGAGAACTTCGCGGCCTATCGCGGTGCAACCGGGCAGGAGAGCCACTCCACCTTTGTCGATCCGCTGCTCACCGATGCGGCGGCAGGCGATTTTCATCTTTCGCTCGCCTCACCGGCCGTGAATGCGGGCGACCCGGCAACCGTGGTGGTTCCGAGCGAAAAGGATATCGATGGTGCACCGCGGCTCTCGGGTCCCCGGATCGATGTGGGTGCCGATGAGGTGGGGTGCGGCGACGGCGTGAAGAGCACGGGCGAAGCCTGCGACGATGGCAATGGCGTGTCGGGTGATGGCTGCGATGTGAATTGTACCCCGACCGGCTGCGGCAACGGCATCGTGACCAGCGGCGAGACCTGTGACGACGGCAATCAGGCGACGCAGGATTGTTGCGGGGCCAGTTGCGAGGCTGAGCCGGACGGAACGATTTGCGACGACGGTGATCTGTGTAGCCGCGAAGATGTTTGCAGTGCCGCTGCCTGCGCCGGCTCGGTGACCCCGTTTGCGGAAAACGCCTGCCGGCAGGCCGCCTCGATCCAACTCGTCATCAAGCAAAGTACGAACGATCTGCGTGATTCGCTTTCGTTCCGTTGGACCGGAGGGGCGGCCACGACGCTCGCGGACCTCGGCGACCCGGCGTCGGCGGCGACCCGCTTCTCTCTTTGTGTATTTGACGAGCAGGCGGCAGCCGTCTCGTTGGTGGCGCGCGTCGATGTGCCCGCCGGCGGAAGCTGTGCCGGCAAGCCTTGCTGGACGGCGTCGACGAGTGGCCTCCGCTTCCGCGATGCGGTCGGTAGCAACGACGGGACGCAGCGCATCGTGCTCAAGGCGGGTGCTACGGGCCGGGCTTCCGCCCAACTCCTTGCAAAAGGGTCAAGGCTCGGGGTGCCTCTGCTGCCGCTGGCGCAGGATCCTGTGGTGACTGCGCAATTGCGGTCTTCGTCAGGCCTTTGCCTCGGCGCCAGATTCGAGTCGCCGTCGCAGCGCAATGACGCAGCCGTCTTTCAGTCCGCCACTCCTTGACCCCAGGCGCTCGCCGCTGCCCGTCTGGGGCGAAACCGACGTTAGCTAAGAGTTGATCTGGCTGACGTTTCCCAGACCAGTTGAAACGTGAGAATCTACCTCAGCCGAGAGCCCCGCGATGCCTCGAAGGAGGAATCGCGATGGGGACGAATCCAGCGTTTGCGCGCCCGGAGCGGTACCTCTCTACTGCGGATACCCATAGCAGGCATCAACACCCGGGTCGTAAGATGCCGGGCCGTCGCCGGCCGGCATGGAGTTGGGGATATTGCCGCAAGGATTGAACTCCTCCTGGCATGTATCGATAGGGAGGCTCAGACTTTTATCAAGCGCGTTGTTGGTGATCATCATCGGGCAGTCACAGATGATTTCATCGCCAACCTTCGAGCAAGGGGCACCGAAGCACCATGCCCAGGGAGTCCTTGGCTCAGAAACCGCAGTGGTCAGGGGCGCTAGCTTGGTGCCTGTCGGTCTGTGGGTGGAGGCCAGAGCTTCCGCTTTCATTCTGTCGCACATCTGCCTTCCGCGACTACCGCTTTCCATTACGCAGTTGGCTCCCGAAATCGTCTCGCCTGGCAAGATGCTGAAATTGGTTTCGGTCGGTTGCCAGCAATGGCATTTCGCCACAAGCACGCCGTTCTCATCCTCTACGGGTGTGTCGTCGAATAGAGCATTGATCAAGAAGACCCATGCTGGCGCCTCGCATGGGTAGCTCAACATATTGGAGCATTCCCCAACTCTCGGGGTAATTACAAAGGGTTCTGCCATCGGTTGGTTCTGCTCCCCACCGCAGCCGCGGCCATCGCCGTGAACAAAATGCCCGCGAACCAGTGGCACTGAACCGCCCCAGTAGTTTCTGACATGGATGGACCTCCTCGTCAGAAAATTGCATGATACCGGCTACCTCGGCAGGGTGGCCTTTGTTGAAGGCACCTCGTTGCGCAGAAGGGCAATCTCGAACGCGTTGTCTCGTCCACGCAAGCAGTCCAGCCAGAATCGCTATCAGCCACCGGCGCCCCCGGGCTCATGTTTTTCGCTGATTGAACCGCGGCCGGCGCTTCTCGAGGAAAGCGTACATCCCCTCGCTCTGGTCGGGCGTGCCGATCGTCGCAAGAACCGCTTGACGCTCGGCGGCGATGCCCGCAGCAAGCGGCTGATCACCGACCCCGACCACGCAGCGGAGCATCTCGGCGACGGCGATCGCCGGCATCTCGGCGAGCTCGCGCGCCAGTGCGTGCGCGCGATCGAAGAGCTCCGCCACCGGCCACACTTCGTGCACCAGGCCGATGCGCAGGGCCTCGGGTCCCGAGATCTTCTTGGCGCGCAGGATCATGTCAAGCGTGTGTGCGCGCCCGACGCAGCGGGTGAGGCGCGCGCTGCCACCCCAGGCCGGAACGGTCCCGAGGTCGAGTTCGGGGAGACCAATCTTGCAGCCCTCGGTCGCCGCGAAACGGAAATGACAGGCCAGCGGAAGCTCGAGACCGCCCCCGAGGCAGTAGCCGGTGAGCACGGCGATCACCGGCTTCGGCAGGCTCTCGATGGCATCGAGCACGCGCAGGCGTTGATCGAGCACCGCCTCAATGCTGCCCCGGCGCTCGATGCCCAGCGGGAGCTGCTTCAGGTCCATCCCGACCGAAAAGTTCTCGGTCCCCGCGCCGCGCACGACGATCGCGCGCACGCTCGCATCGGTAGCGACGCGGGCCAGCTCGGTCTCAAGCGCGTCCATGAAATCGAGGCCCATGCGGTTTCGCGGGGCGTCGTTGATGAGCAGCGTCTCGACCGCGCCGTCGCGCTGGATCAGCAGCGGAGCGGTGGTCTCGTTCCCGTCGACGGAAATAGGCATCCCGTCAACTACCCCCGGATCCCGGCGATGGCCAGAGTGAAATACACCGCATGCTCGACCCCCCTCTACCGTAAATTCCGGGAACGCCCGTGTCTCACTCGCGTTGGCAAAGAGGGCTCGACAGGTGCAGAAATATTGCCTAATCAACAACAAGCCGGCTCCCCAAGTCGATCGTCGGGTGTCGGGGGCGCGCAACCTTTCAGGGTAGGGCTCTTTGTGATTCTCAAGCTGCCTCGACCGGTCTCCCGGGCGATCATGCAGGCGCTGCGTTATTTGATTGACGTCGAGGGCGGTGGCACCACAGAGCAGGTAAAAGTGCTGCGCCTGCTTGGCCTTCATTGTCTGAGCCTGAAGCCTGGCGAAGTCGACACCGAAAGCGTCCTCACGCCAAGCGAGCTGCGGAGTTGGCTTCCAGATCAACCAGGGCGCCGCGCCTGCCTGCAGTTGGCGATCATGCTCGAACTCTGCAGGCACCCGCGCAGCGAGGCCCAGCTTTCGCGACTCGAAGAGTTCGCGACCGCCCTCGATTTTCACGGGGTAGAGTTGCAGATCGTGCAGGAGCTCTGTCACCGCACCGCAGAGGAGGCGACGGCTGATTTCGTACGCATCTACAGCGCGTCGATGCCTGAACTGTCTGAGCGACACGGAGTCATCATGACGGCGGCAGGGGGGTCGGAGTACGACGACGACTTCTTCGAGAAGGCCGCTTCCCTGCATGCGCAACCGCGTGGCAGTCTGGGCTGGTCTTTCGCTGAGTTCTATAAGCGCAACGGCATCACGCTGCCGAGCCGCAATACGCCGAATCCTGAATATTATGTGTGCCACGACATGAACCATGTCATTCCAATGGAAAGCCCGATGTTTGCGGATGCCGAATTCTGGCCTGGTTGATTTGCCCCGGGCACGCGTGGATCAGGTCGCCCCCAACGAAGGGGCCAGGGGCGCGTCATTGACGGGCGATTGCGACGCCAGCGACCGGGGCGGGCTTCGTGGCGCGATCCCGATCGAGCGCTCCGGATCGGGATTTCGTTTCAGTCGAGACCGCGAGCAAAACGTCGTCTGACGCCCTCGCGTCTGCCCTCGATCGTGCGGGCGCGCTCAGCCCGCGTGACCAGCGCCGTCTCTGGCGGCAGATGACGCCGAACGTCGGCCGCTGGCACCACCCGCATCGTCGGTACGGGGGCTGCGTCCGTGAGGTTCCAGCGGTAGATGATCGACCCCTCGACGTGGCCGACGGGATCAAGCCAGTTCGCCACGCCGGGATCCTGATGCGCCACCACGGCGCGGAACACGCCATCGTGGTCGACCACCGATTGGTGGCCGTTCAGGCTCGATTGGTGGTTGGCGAAATCGAGCGACTCCAACCAAAAATTACAAAGATCGAAACTCCAATAATGGCAATTCGGCACCGGCGACTCGATGAGAAGGGCCTCGTCGGGAGCAACGCGGTAATAACAGGTGCCGGCCGCCTGGTGGTTCTGTGCGCCCATTGCCGTGCCGCCGAAGTTTTCCGCGGGGAAGGCGTTCGTCAGCCGCTCGCGCAGCGCACACGCCGTTTGCATCCAGAGATCCACGCTGGCCTCGACGTGGGTCGCGACCGCGTCGAGGCGCCGCGCGAAGAAGGCCGGATCGAGCAGGCCGTGGGGATCAGAGCGCGGACCCTCGTCGATACGATCGAGCCAGAGTGATGCCGGGCGCTCGCGTTCCCAGTCGTTGAAGAATTCGCGGATGAAGATCCAGCGCGTGCCCTCGGGCAGCGGCATCCAATTGCCTTCGCGCGCCGGGCCACCGAGCACCACCGCAAAGCTGCCGTCGTCGGCGATCGTCCATTCGCCCGCGTGCGCGTTGGCCAGCGTCCGCATTCCGGCGGCCGCCTGGAGACCGAGGAAATGCACATTCGAGCGGCGCCCGCTGAGTCGATAGACCGCATCCGGGCTGACGATGGCGGTCGCATAGATCGCGTCGGGGCAATCCCAGCCATATTTATGGCGACGCGATTGCCAGAAGATCTTCGGCCGGTCGGGGTCGAAATCTTCCAGGGCCACATCGAAACCGTTGCGGACCAGCATCGCCAGGTAGCGGTAGCCGTCGGCACGAGTCGCCGGGTCGGCAGGCACCGTGTCAGCCTGTATGCGCTCGGCGAGCCCAGCGATGCGTTCGCCAAAACGCCGCCACGCGCCGCCCGAAAGCAGATCCTCGGCCGTGCCCGTGGCCCAATCCTCGGAGCCGAGGATGTTCCAGCTCAGCCATTTATCATTCGCGATCAGGGCCGCACCCAGCGCTGTATCCTTGGCTTGTGCCGCCGCTGCCCGGGCCTTGTCGTCTTCGTCCTGTCCCACCTGACCTCATTCCCGGGCGCGCGGCCCGTGATTCCTGAATTCGTTCGGCCTCAATCCTCGAGCGGGATCGAGAAATGGTCGGTATAAGACCGGAAGGCCTCGCGTATTTTGTCGCGATCCAGTCCGAACTCGGCAAGCGTATAGCTGACGCTGCCGTGGCGGTGCAGCCCATGCGAGTGGCTCCAGGCGCGCATGCGTCGCTCGGCCTCTGCAGTGAGAGGCAGGTCAAAGCGGTCATAGATCTTTGCGACCGTCTCGATGGGGCGTTTCACCATATCCGCGAGAAAAACATCGACAAAATTTGTTTCACCGACCGACGAGCGAAACTCGAGCGCGCGCCGCGTGCCCTCGCTCCAGAGCGCCAATTGCTCGCGGCCCAATTGCAGCGGGTCGACATGCTCGCATTGCATTGCCCGGATGAAGGCGATCAGCTTGCACACCGAGGCCAGCACCGTCGCCGGATCGCGATGCGTCCAGAGGATGCGCGCGTCAGGGTAGATTTGCGCGAAAGCCGGCAGGTGGCAGAGATCGGGCGGACTCTTCAGGTTCCAGCGCGTCGGTGGGCAGCGCCATTGAAGGAGTTGCAGCGTAAGCTTGTGGTGGCGGTAGGCCGGCAGCATATCGCAGCCGAGCCACCAGCGGATATAACCCGGTATCGCCGCCATGCCCTCGAAATGCTCGGTGCGAAAATGCTGGCCCAGCAGGTCGATGTTTTCGGTCGGGCTGGTGGCGGTGCCGTCGTACATCTTTAAAAATTCGGGGTTTGCGAGCAGATACCCCAGGCGTTGCGCGCAGGCGGCGATGCGTGGGTCGTTGTCGCGCGTCGCCGTCTCCGGCGGCGGGGTGGGCTCTTCCGATTCCCAGACGGCCAGCGATCGGGTGTCGGGATCTTCGGCGAGGAGGTGGGAGAGGGCGGTGGTGCCGGTGCGCGGCAGGCCGGTGATGAAGAAGGGGGCGCGCACCGCTTGCTGGCTGATCTCGGGGTGTCGGCGATGCCAGTCAAGAACGCGCAGTCGCTCGCGCAGCAGTCGACCTAGCGTGAAGCGATGGATTTCGATGCCCATCGGACTCAAATCGCCCTCGTCGCGCAGCGCGTCGAGCAGAACCCGCAGCCCTTCCTCGAAGGTGGGGTCACCGAAATCGTCGAGGGACGTTTCGACCCGGGCCGTATCGAGAAGTTGTTCAGCGTCGAGCGGAAAGTTCATCTCAGGTCCGGCGCCGACTTGCGGCATCCGTCCGCCTTACCACGGAAGCTTCGAGCGCGTCGAGCCAAAGGCGCGATGACGACCTGCGCCATACTCTCGCCCGGACGACGGAAGCCTCGGGGGGCGCCGATCCCCGGCTCAGGCGCTGGCCGGGGGCGCGGCTCCGGCTCCCGGCACTGCCGATCAGTCGGTGTCGTTCTGTTCGAAGATAGCGTCGATGAAGCCCGAGTGCCCGGCCGAGCAGTTGCTGTTGTAGATCGCCTGGAACTCGTCCATGCCGAGTGGGTCGCCGTCGTTTGCCGGGCCGTTGGCGAGATAGAGTTTATGCACCGCGCCGGGGTGGATGTACCAAAGGATGTCGTTGGTATCGGAGCGCGTATCGTGCAGATCCCAGAAGGTTGAGCTGACCCAGACCTCGTTGTTGTTTCCCGGCGTCTTGCAATAGCCCGCCGTCGGCGCCTCGATCGGGTAGCTCGAGATCGTCGATCCCGGATCGGTCGTGCGGTCGGCCTGAATCCAATGCGGCATGAAGTCGGCGTAGCCCTCGCGCAGGGCCAGGCCCTGGTTGTAGCAAACGGTCAAGGAATGAGCGCCACCGGCCCCTGCGGGGCGTTTGTTGTCATGGAATTCATTATTTACCTGATGTCCCATCTCGTGCTGTACAACATCAAGCGTCAAGCCGTGCACGGGGATCAGCCAGACGGTTCCGGCGGTGTTGGCGCAACTCCAAGGCACGCCCGAGCCACTCCCGCAATCGTACTCGGTGTTGGGGTAGTATATCTTGATCGGGTTGGCGCGAAGCGGGTCGATCTCGGCCGTCCAGTAGAGTTTCGACCAGAGCTGGTAGCCCCGGAAATAGACTTCGCCCAGGCCGTTTGTGTCGGTGCCGTCGGTGTCGGCGTACCAATGGCCGTCGTCGTGGTTGAGCGCGATGTTGGTGCGGTCTGGGCCGCGCCAACGGAAGAGATTATCGTCCTCGTCCATCGGCTCGTAGTACCTGTTGTGGGCACGATATTGGACGCGCAGATTCTGGCCGCTGTAGCCGGCCCGGTTGATCAGCAGTTCGTATGAACCGTCCCACTGCACCCACTCGCTTGCAAGTTCGGTCCAGGCACCACCGTTGTTCCACCAGGCGACCGCGCGCCAGCCCCAGGCGGGGTGGAGGGTATGGTCCGTCCATTTCGACGAGAACCGACCCGTGATCGTATAGGTGCTGCTGGTGCCGCCGCGTGAGCCTGCGGACTGGGCGGATTGCAGGCCGCCGCCATGGGTGATGCCGCCGATGGTGCCGGGGCAGTCGCCGCGGACGCGGCAATCGTTTTCGGTCGGCGCGACGCACATGATTTCCGAGCCGCTCGGGCCGCCGGTATCGACGGGGATGCGGTAGAGCGAATCATGCTGCGGGTCGTAGGTCTCGTCTTTTGGCAGGACGCGTTTGAAGGTCCGGTAATCGTCGAGGTCGACCGCAACGGCGCCGTCGACGTAGTCGAAGACCGGCATGCCACCTTCGGGGAGGCTGTCCTGATTCTGCAGGTAGAGGCCGGCATAGCTGGAAAGCTGGAAGGCGGTCCCCATCGACGACGACCCCGATACCGAGTAGAACACCGAGAGCGGCAGGCGTGCGCTGATTGCCGAGGCCCGCAGAAATTGGTCGATGACCGGCGCCTCAAGCGTGCGTGCGGCGCGGATCGAAGCCGCGAGCGTTCCCAGTGGTTCGGGTGCCTGCGTCTGCAGGCCGTAGACATCGCCGATGATGCGCACATGCTGGCTGCCGAGAGCCCTGAAGTCGATTGCAAATCGGACCGTGATGCTCAGGCCGCGCCGTACCAGGAAGACTCCCGGCACCGTCGATTTCGTGTAGACGCACGCCGTCCATCGCGTCACGTCAATCACCGGTACGGGGTCTCCGCCCACGCCCGAAATCGCTGCATCCAGGTCGGTGACCAGCATGCCGTGCGAGATGCTATCCTCGCCGCAGACCGGGAACCGCACCAAGGCATCGAGTTCCGGATCTGAATTTTTGATCCTGACGTCGATCTGGGTGTCGCCCTTCTTGATCGAGGCGGCGAGGTCGACGATGCCGGTCGGCAAAGCCTTGGCCACTATGATGTCAAGCGAGCTTGGCTCGTGCGCGAAAGCTCGGCCGACCGGGTTCGCGATCAGTGCGAGCACAAAGACTGCAATGGTCGCGCACAGAAGGGAGGAAAGACGGGGCGGATTCAATAGAAGCATAGCTCCCTTTTGCCCGAGGGAGGCATCTGGATGCAAGCCCCAATGTGCAGAAATCAAGGAACGGGCCAGCTCGAACGATTGCGCCGGGGTCCGGACGCGCGCTCGAATCCGCAGGAATCGAGCGCCTTGGGCTTCTTGAAATCGGGACGAGAGGCCGACCGGGGCGGCGGACTTCGAAAAAGGCCCTGTATGTACGGGCGATTTCAGCCCGGCCGGAAGGGCAACACCATCGGGATCGTCACCATCGCAATCGCCCAGCAGAGCAGGTCGAGCGGGATGCCGATGCGCAAAAAATCCGTGAACCGGTAGCCGCCCGGACCGTAGACCATCATATGGGTTTGGTAGCCAAGCGGGGTGGCGAAGCCGAGCGAGCCGGCCACCGTGACGGCGGCGACAAAGGGCAGATAATCGAGTCCGAGACCCTCGGCGGTCGCCAAGGCGATCGGGAAGATCAGCGAGACCGCCGCGCTATGCGAAATGAGTTCTGTCAAGATTAAGGTGGCGCCGTAGATCCCGAACAGGCTCCACATCGCGCTGCCGCCAGCGGCCGCGGAAAGGCTCCCGGCGGCCACTTGCGCCAGGCCCGACTTCTCGACGGCGGTACCGAGCGCAAAGGCTGCGGCCACGGAGAGGATGATCTTCCATTCGACACTTTGACGGGCCTGCGCACTGGTGCAGCAGCGCGTAAAGAGCATGGCTCCTGAGGCGAGCATGGCGGCCTTCATCATGCCGAGATTGGTGAAGCTCGCCAGCACGACCATGCCGAGCAGGATGATCAACGCCGTGTAGGCGCGGTCGTAGCGCACCGGAGCGAAATCCTCGACGCGACTGACCAGATAAAAATGGTGCGAATTGCGCTGCCGCTCGGCGAAAGAATGGTGGGCTTCGAGCAACAAGGTATCACCGGCCTGCAGCACGATGTCACCAATTTTTTGATTCAGACGTTCGCCGCTGCGCGCCAGCGCGATGATCACGGCATTATACACCGAGCGGAACTCGCCGGCGCGGATCGTCTGACCGATCAGCGGGCATTGTGGCGACACCACCGCCTCGATCAGGCCGCGGCGGTCGCGTGGCGCGTCGAGCTTGAAGATCTGGTCGGTGGCCGGCTGAAGTCCTCGAATCTTCTGCAGGTCGACCACGGCGCCGACCGCGCCGACAAAGACCAGACGGTCGTTGGCGCGCAGCTTCTCCTGCGGCGAGACGGCGGGCATGATCTCGCCATCGCGCTCGATCTCGGCGAGAAAGGTGTTTGGCAATTGACGCAAGCCGGCCAGCTCGATGCTTTTGCCCACCAGCGGGCCGAGAGGCTCGACCATCATTTCGGCGGAGTACTCCCGGATATCGCTGAATTGTTCGATTGGAGGACGACGGTCGGGCAGCAGCCAGCGGTTGGTGGCGATGACGAAGAGAATGCCGGCGAAGGTGATCGGGATGCCCACGCCAGCCAGGGCAAACATTCCCAGGCCCTCGCCTTTGGCCGAGATCAACATGCCATTGACCAGCAGGTTGGTGGAGGTGGAGATCATCGTCACGGTGCCGCTCAGCACGGCGGCGTAGCTGAGCGGAATCATCAGCTTGGAGACGGAAATGCGGTTCTGCTTCGCCCAGTCGTTGACCACCGGCAGGAACATCGCGACCACCGGCGTGTTGTTCATGAAGGCGCTGACAAAGGTGACCGGGAACATCATCTTGATCAGCGCGCCCGTGACCGATTTCGGCCGGCTCAGGAAGCGCTCGGCGATTACCGTGCTGCCGCCGGTCGCGTCCAGCCCGGCGACCACGACGTAGAGCACCGCAATCGTGATGATCCCTTCGTTGGAGAGCCCAGCCAGGGCCTCCTTCGCGTTGAGGACGCCGGCGAAGAGGAGCAGGGTGACGGCACCGATCAGCACGACGTCGGTGGAGATCTCGGTGCGGATCAGGACCGAAAAGACCAGGACGATCACGCCCAGCGTGAGCCAAGCCTCCCACCCCAGTTGAGTCCAGCTTGCCACGTCCATCGATTCAGGATCCCCCTCGGTCCGCTACGCCCGCCGTCTTATGGCATCGCCCTTGGTCCATCGGCAATCCGGCCAAGTTCCCCAACCAGCGGAAGTTTGCCGCTTGCGGGCGGCCGCAGAATCAGCAAGTTGCAAAGCCGTGCGGGCCCGTAGCTCAGTTGGTCAGAGCGGCCGGCTCATAACCGGTTGGTCCCAGGTTCGAGGCCTGGCGGGCCCATCTGGCGGCGCAGCGGTGTCGGGGGCTTGTAGCGCCGACACCGCTGCGAGCCCTCGGCGTGTTGCGGGCGCGGGCGTGTCGTCGCGCAATTGCGAGCAGCGTCCCCGCCATGTTGCCGCACGGGATTCGGCATGGATCTGATCGGTGCCTTGGCGGCCCTGCATCCCCAGAGCTCGCGCGTCACGCTGAAGCAATGGCTCGCCAGCGGCCGCATCCAGGTGAATGGCGAGGTCGTGCGACGGGGAACGAGCGAGGTCGCGCCCGGAGATCGGGTGGCGTTGGCTGCCCGCGCCAGTGCCTCCGCGTTGATAGAGCTGCCCGGGCAGCTCCGCATTGTGCACGAGAACGACCGCCTTCTCGTGATTGACAAGCCGGCGGGTCTGCTGACGATCGCCACCGCGAAGGAGCGCGACCGGACGGCTTACCGGTTCTTGTCAACCTACCTGGCCGAGCGCGCTGCGGCGCAGAATTCAGAAAAGGGCTATGGCCGCGCTGCGACGCGTGGCCGCGAAGGGGCCTACGACCGTGCTGCGGCGCGTGGCCGCGAGAGGGAACACGAGCGCACTGCGGCGCATGGCCGCGAGAGGGAACACGAGCGCACTGCGGCGCATGGCC
>VFKT01000235.1 GCA_009885395.1 Deltaproteobacteria bacterium
ATCGTGGCGCCGTGCTGATGGCCAACCACGGCCTGCTCACGGTCGGCACCTCGGTGGAAAAGGCGCTGGCGATTGCCAGGCTGGTCGAACGTACGGCGCAGGTGGTCTGGGGCGCGCGTCAGCTTGGCACGGTCGTGCCGCTGCCCGAGGATACGATGGAGAAGTTCAAGGGGATCTACCCGCTGATGCGCTGAGTACTGTCGCTTCGGGCGGTTCTGGTGATCCCGGTGGCGATGCCAAAGATGACCCAGAGGAAGATCCAGAGCGGCCCACGCGGATAGTCGGCGAGTGAGAAGACGAGGAGCGCGCAGAGCGAGGACAGCAGCGCCGTGGCGAGGCTTCTGTCGAATCCAGCGCCGTGCCTGTGCAGGTGGGCCAGCCTGGTGGCGACGGCGGCCCACGCGCCCGTGAAGAGTGCGAGCCCGACGAGACCGGTCGAGAATACAAGTTCGAGCGGCAGGTCGTGGGGGTGCTTGAAGTCCGTGGTTCGGCTCGGGAACCGGGCGTAGAGCGTCGTGGTAAAATTTCGGGTGCCGAAGCCGTGCCCGAGCAGGGGGCGCTCGAGGACGAGGTCGGACGTTCTCTCCCAGACGTCAAAGCGATCGCTGAGGTTGCTCATGCTTGGGTCGTTGAAGCGCGGATTGAGCCAGGGCGCGCTGCCCACGGCCAGCGCGAGCAGCAGCGCCGCCGCCGGAAGGCTGCGGCGCCCGAACATCAGCATCAAGGCGAAGAGCGACGTGATGACCAGCGCGATCTGGGCGGTGCGCGAGGCAAACGTCCACAGCAGGATTGCGGATGTTACGATCTGAAGGACCCCCATTGCTTTTGACCACCGGGGCTCGTTGGGCAGGTGGAGCCGCAGCAGGGCGATCGGGAGACTGGCCACGATCAGTCCCGAGTAGGTATTGGGGTGCTGGAAGGCTCGGGGGGTTTCCCAGCGGGTGAAGAGATTCCATTGCGTGCCGACGCCGGCCAGCCAGGTGAGGACGTCGACCATGAACACAATCGTCAAGCCAATACTGATCCAAAAAAGCACATATTCTGCATCCGTTCGGCGCTGCACCAGCCGCGAGATGGACCAGGTGCCCGCAATAACTGGGGCGAATTTGAGCGCATCTCGCCACGCGAGATGGGGGTGGTCGGCCCAAAGGACGGACAAGGCGGACCAGAGCGCCCAGCCGAGGAGGAGCGTGAGAGCGGGTGAAGGTCGCACGGGAATCGGGGATTTCGGCGGCGCGAGGAGGAGCCAGAGAGCCGCGCCGATACAGAGCGCGTCGCGTAGACCCGAAGACCATTCTTCGACCATGAGCACGATCAGGACGGGCAGCACCCATTTGCGAAGACGCATTGAGAGCGGAGTTTCGTTTGTCTCCGGCGCGAGAATCTCGGCCGCAGGTGTGCCCTCTGCGTTCATGCCGGTTGAGTCGGGGAGGGTGCTCATGGCTGACCTCCGGGCTCGAGCACGATTCGCGTAAAGGTCGATTCGTGCTGTCGTCCAAGGATCCGGCACGGTAGATCCGAGAGCCCATCGGCAGATGGTTCAAGGAGGCCTCGTGCCATCAGCCGAAAGCGGGAACGGTTGCGCTGGTAGAGGCGTCGCAATGCGCGCTTTTCCATGATTGAGCCTGGCGGTTTTCCTTCCGGAGTTTGCCCGCGGCTTGACGAGTGCTCGAGTTCCCGGAACAGCCCACTGTGATCGACGTAGGGAACCACGCCTGCCAGAAGACAACGAAGCAAGAGGTCGTCGTCCTCCTTGCCCCAATGCCAGTAGCGGTTCGATAAACCATTTATGCGCAGCAGATCCCGGCCCGGTGCGATGACGACGCCGCCGAAGCAGGGATTGGGCAGAGGGCGCGTGCCGTAATTGTTCAGGCAGATCCCGAAGGGTCGCAGCGGCCGGTTGGGGCGGGCGTAACACACCTTGACTGGTAGGAAATCGACATCGTGGAGCGCGATATAGTCGCACCGTTCGAGGGCTTCCCGGATTCCTGCATTGAATAACTGGCCCTTGTTGAAGGGAAGGCCATGGGTCTGTTCGATGACGTGGATCTCGTACTCAATGGCTGCTTCGTCGAGCGTCCGGCACAGCGTCGGTAGAAGCTCTGCCAGATGATGCTCCCGGTTTCGGACGGGGATGATCACGCCGAGTCGACCGCGGCTGAAGACAAGCCCCGGACTGGTCGCCGCCTGCGCCCTGTGGATTGCCTCTCGTACGGGTGTCGCCAGGCGGAGGTGGTCAAAGGCCAGAGGTTGGTGGCACGCCGCAGCGATACCACCGTCAGTCGCTTGTTTCGTGCACCCTCGCCGGAGGGGCTGCAGGCGTCGCCACAGACGCGCAAGGCCCTCACGCGGAAGCGGCGCAAGGTTTGGAAGGACCTCTGACTCGACCTCGGGCACCGCACCATAGTGGCATGCCGCGACCGGCCTCTGCTAGGGCGCGGCCATGTCCTCCGCTCTGGCGGACGGGTTCCGCGCGCTCTCCTCGGGTGTGGGGCTGGTCCTTGATGCACCCCGTCGCCTGCTTCGGGTCACCGGGACCGATCGGGTTTCTTTCCTGCAGGGCATGCTGACCGCCGATGTGGTCCGGCTGGCACCCGGCGCGTCCGCTCCGGCGCTCTTTCTGACCGTACAGGGCCGTATTGTTGCGGTACTTGATGTGATCGCAGAGCCCGACCAGATCCTGCTGGATGTGGCGACTGAGCAGGCCGAGGCTTTGCGTCAGGGTCTTGAGAGCTTCGTGGTGGCCGACGACGTGGAGATCGAGAGCGTCGAGGCGCGGGCTGCCTTGCTGGCAGGGCCTGCTGCTGCCGCGGCGCTGGTGCGCGCGTTCGGTACGTCGCTCGCAGAACTGGGCGAGAACGCCCACCTCAAGCTTGAGCCCGGAAGCGCTCGTAGCCTGCTCGTGTTGCGTGGCGGAGGCGCTGCGGTCGACGGTTTCCGGCTATGGGGGGACATCGGGGCCTTGGGGGATCTGGTCGCTGCGGGGGCCCTCCTCGTTGGTGCCGACGCTTGCGAGATCGCCCGGATCTTCGCGGGTAACCCCCGGGCCGGGGTCGATTTTGACGAGACGACGCTCGCGCCCGAGGTTCCGGCCCTGGCTCAAGCCATCTCGAAAACCAAGGGCTGTTATCTCGGCCAGGAGGTCGTCGAGCGCGTCGCTTCGCGGGGCCGTGTTCAGTGGCTGGTGGTCGCTCTGCGGCTCGACCAGCCGTGCGAAGCCGGTGCCGAAGTTTTCGTCGACGAAGAGCGGGTCGGTGCGCTCACCAGCGTGGCCGTCTCGCCCGAAGACGGTTCTGTCGCGGCGCTCGGTCGTCTGCGTCGAACTGCGGTGGATGGCGTCGCGGCGCTCAACCTTGCCGGTGGCGGTCGTGCCCGACTCGTCGAACAAGGCGCTTGATTCGAATCGGCGACAGGGCCACCCTGCAGGTCCGCGGTCGTCCGCTTGGCGGGGCGATCGATGGCTCGCTCGTGGTCGGAGAACCCGTGCAATTTGTCTGCCGGGACGGCCAAATTATCGAACGTGGCCCGCCGACGACAGAGACGGGGGAAAGCATGGTCGGTTCATCCGATGCTTTCCTGATTCCTTCCCTGACCGACAGCCATGCTCACCTGATGGCAAGCGCCTCGAGACGTGTCCGCCTCGATCTGGGACCGGCCCTTGCTCCCGATCTGGCGAGCCTCTTCGATCGCCTGCGTCGCGCCGTGTCCGGGCCGGGTGAAAATTGGCTGGTCGGGGCCGGTTTTGACGAGGCGCTGCTGGCCGAGCATCGCGCCCCGTCGCTGGCTGAATTAGATGCGGTTGTTGGGCCGCGGGCCGTCCGGGTGCGACACGCAACGCGGCACGCCTCGTTGCTTTCGAGCACGGCGCTAGCGCGTATCTCGGCCGCGGGTCTGACCGAGAGCATCTTCCCGGTCGAGCCCGGTTCTGCGCTTTTCTTCGAACGCGAGCCCTCGCTGACCTCTCTGACCGGTCCGCCGGATGGGCAAGAGCTGTGTTCGGCACTGGCCGACCTGAGCCGGGATTGGTTGCGCAACGGGATTGGCCGGATCGAGGATCTGACTGCCAGCAACGATGCGGGTCGCGTCCGCTGGCTCGGCGCACAGCGACGCGAGGGTCGCCTGGCCCAGTCGGTGGCTGCATGGATCGGCGATGCCGATGAATTCGAACCGGCACGGACAGCGGCCGGGGAGTGGATCGAAATCGTCGGCGTCAAGCTTTTGGCCCATGACGAGGAGACAGTGCGCTCGCCTCGCTTCCTCGATGCGGTCGCTCGCGCGCATCGACGTGGCTTGCCGGTTGCGATCCATGCGGCCTCACCCGATGTCGCCGACGCCGCTCTCGATGTCTTGGCCAGTGCAACGCCGGTCGTGGCCGGCAATGAAGGACCGCCGCCACGCGACCGGATCGAACACGCCTTTCTCTGTCCACCTGCGCTCATCGACCGCTTGCGGCGGGCGGCTGTGCGGGTGGTGGTGCAGCCGGCTTTCCTGACGGCTCGTCAAGAGAAATACCGGCACGAACTCGAAGCCGTGCTCTGGCCCTGGTTGCAACCCCTGCGGTCGTTGCTTGGTGCTGGCGTTGCGCTCGCCGCAGGCAGCGATGCACCGATCGGGCCGGGTGGGGTGGGGCCGGCGTTGCGGGGTGGGATCCTTCGGGGTGGTGAGAGCGGCGCGCCGGCGATTGGCGGTGCCGAAGCGCTCGGGCTCGCCGAGGCACTCGCGCTCTGGGCCCACCCGTTTTCGGCGGCGGCCGGGTTGCGTGCACCGGCCCTTGGCGAGCCCGCCGATTTCACCTTGCTGGAGGTCTTGCCCAATGAGGCGAACGGATTTCGGGTCGAGGCGGCAGCCGTGGTGGTGGCAGGCCGGCGCCTTCTCTGAAGCCGGGCGTCTGTCGCTCTGGTAGATCGTCGCGCGATGGCTCGTGCGTGGTCGACGGTCGAGATCGAGAGCGGGGGAGGGGTGGCCTTGCTCACGCTCGACCGGCCCGAGGTGCTCAACGCTTACGATCGCCGGATGCGGGACGAACTTTTCGAGGTTCTCTCCTACGTCCGCCAAACCCCCCAGGTGCGAGTGCTGGTCGTTCGTGGCCGTGGCCGCGCCTTCTCAAGCGGTGGCGATCTGCGTGAATTCGGTACTGCACCATCCGCCTGGCGAGCTCGCGAGATCCGTCAAATCCGCGATGTCTGGGGTCTCTGGCTCTCGCTGCCGTGTCCGACGATCGCGGCGGTGCATGGTGTCGCGGCCGGCGGCGGCCTCGAGATGGCTCTCCTCTGCGATATCGTGGTCTGCGCCAATGATGCCCGTCTGCTGCTCCCCGAAACCGGGCTTGGCCTTATGCCTGGAGTTGGCGGAACCCAGACCCTGCCACGTCTCGGGCGCACCGGGCTTGCCAACCGACTTTTGCTGGCGGGCGAGGAAATCTCGGGCCGGGAAGCGGCGCGCCGCGGGCTCATCGCAAAGGCGGTACCAGAAACCGGTCTTGCTGTCTGTGTCCGCCGTCTTGCAGCGAGGCTGGCGGAGCAGGACCCAGCCAAAACCCGGGCCATCAAGGCGGCTGTGGCGCGTGGCATGGATATTGGGCTTGAAGAGGGCCTTGCGCTCGAGCGCCGTCTGGCCGCGGCGGGCGGGATCGTGCACCGCAAACGGTGGCACCAACCGGTACAGGGGACGAGATGAATATCGCACAATTCCTGGGCCTGCCTGCCGCGCTCTTTGAGGAGCAGGATATTCTCGTCTTTGGCGAGCGTCGCTCGACCTATGCCGACCTGCTCAAGCGGGTGCAGCGCCTTGGGGGTGCTCTCCTCGCGCAGGGCGGAGCTCGCGGTCGCACGGTCGCGGCGCTGGGTACAAATTCCGATCATTACGTCGAGGCGCTCTATGCGACGAGTGCGGCCGGCTCGACCTTCGTGCCGCTCAACTACCGGGCCAAACGCGACGAGCTGGCGCATATGTTGCGTGAGTCGAGGCCGGCAGTGCTCTTCGTCGAATCCCGCTACCTCGAACTTGCGCGTGACGCGCTGAAAGATGCCGTACAGGATCCGGTCCTGGTCGGGCTCGACGCTTGCGGCGAGGGGATCGCGCACGTGGCCGACTGGATCGCCTCGGGGGACGCAATCGAGATCGCCGACGTCGATGAGGAGGATATCGCGATCCTGATGTACACCTCCGGGACGACATCGCTGCCCAAGGGCGTGCTGCTGCGGCACGGTGATTTTTCCACTTATGTGACCGGCGCGGTCGAGATGGCCGACGGTGAATCGCATGGCACGGCGTTGGTCAGCGTGCCTTTCTACCATATCGCGGGTCTGACCAGCCTGCTGACAACCTTCTGGGCCGGTCGAAAATTGGTCATGCTGCCCCAATTCGAAGCAAGAGCCTGGCTGGAGCGGGTTTCGTCCGAACAGGTGACGCATGCCTTTGTCGTGCCGACGATGCTGCGCCGGATACTTGACGAGCCGGCTTTCGATCCGGCCGGTCTCGCGAGTCTTGAGAGTCTGGCCTATGGTGGCGCGCCGATGCCGTTTCCGGTGATCCGGCGTGCCCTCGAGCGTTTCCCTCCGACTTGCGGCTTCGTCAACGCTTTTGGCCAAACCGAGACCACGTCCACCTTGACCATGCTGGGACCCGAAGACCATCGACTTACGGGCGAACCGCTCGCTGACGAAATCGTGCTCCGACGATTGCGCTCGATCGGCAAACCGCTGCCCGACGTTGAGCTCAAGATCGTGGATGAGGCAGGCCTTGAGCTCGCCTCGGGTGCGGTGGGCGAGGTCGTGGTGCGCACGTCGCGGACCATGAAGGGCTACGTCGGCGCGGTCGAGGGTGGGGCGCTCAAGGAGGAAGACGGCTTCCTGCATACCCGCGATCTCGGCTGGGTGGACGAAGAGGGCTATGTTTTTCTCGCTGGCCGCAAGGACGATATGATCATCCGTGGTGGCGAGAATATCGCACCGGCGGAAATCGAGGCGGTGATTTCAGTTCATCCAGCGGTCGAAGAAGTCGCGGTGGTCGGACTGGCGAGCGAGGAATGGGGACAAACGATCGCCGCCGCGGCCGTGCTGCGGATCGGGGCCTCGGCCACAGCAGCCGAGATCATCGAGCATAGCCGGGCGAGGCTGGCGAGCTTCAAGAAGCCCGATACGGTCGCCTTCTTCGAGGAACTGCCCCGCAATGCGCTGGGCAAGCTGCTGCGGAACGAGCTGCGGGCGCAGCTCACGGCAGGCTGAAGTTTGTCTGGTCCGGGCAAAAAAACGCCGCCGCAACGGAAGCGGTCGGGGCAGCCGCGGCAAGGGGCCGAAACGCGGGAGTCCACTCGCACGCCCCGGCCAGAGTCGCGGGAGTCCACTCGCACGCCCCGGCCAGAGTCGCGGGAGTC
>VFKT01000015.1 GCA_009885395.1 Deltaproteobacteria bacterium
CCAGAAGCTCGGCGGGCGCATCCCCAAGGGTGTGCTCATGACCGGCAGCCCGGGTACTGGCAAGACATTGCTTGCCAAGGCGATCGCCGGCGAGGCCAAGGTGCCGTTCTTCTCCATCTCTGGTTCGGATTTCGTCGAGATGTTCGTCGGCGTCGGCGCCTCGCGCGTTCGGGATCTTTTCGTGCAGGGCAAGAAGAATGCCCCCTGTATTATTTTCATTGACGAAATCGACGCCGTCGGTCGCCAGCGTGGCGCCGGGCTCGGCGGTGGTCATGACGAACGTGAACAGACGCTGAATCAGTTGCTGGTCGAGATGGATGGCTTCGAATCCAACGAGGGCGTGATTCTGATCGCAGCGACCAACCGCCCTGACGTTCTCGATCCCGCCCTGCTGCGGCCCGGACGTTTTGACCGCCAGGTGATGGTCCCGCGTCCCGACGTCAAGGGTCGCGAGGGCATCCTGCGGGTTCACGCCCGGCGACTGCCGCTCGCTCCGGATGTCGATATTCTCTTGTTGGCGCGGGGTACGCCCGGCTTCTCTGGCGCCGATCTCGAGAGCCTCGTCAACGAGGCCGCCTTGCTGGCCGCCCGGACCGACAAAGAAACCGTCTCGATGCGAGATTTCGAGCATGCCAAGGATAAGGTCCTGATGGGGGCCGAGCGGCGCTCGATGATCATCAGCGACGAAGAAAAACGCAACACGGCTTTCCATGAGGCCGGGCATGCCCTGGTTGCCAAGCTCATTCCCGGAGCCGACCCGGTTCATAAGGTGACGATCATCCCACGCGGCATGGCGCTTGGTTTGACGCAACAACTTCCGCTCGACGATCGACATACCTTGAATCGTGACCACCTCGAGAATACTCTCGCGATCCTTTTTGGTGGTCGTGCCGCCGAGGAGCTCGTGCTCGGGCAAACCACGACCGGGGCCGGCAACGATCTCGAGCGCGCTACCGAATTGGCACGCCGGATGGTGTGCGAATGGGGCATGAGCCGCCAGATTGGCCCGATGACCTTCGGGCATAAGAGCGAGAACGTTTTCCTCGGGAGGGATTTCGCCAACGGGAAGGAGCACTCGGAAAAGACCGCCTGTCTGATTGACGACGAGATCCGGGCCTTTGTGTTGGCAGGGTACGAGAAAGCTAAAGCGCTGCTTGGCGACAATCTCGGGATCCTGCACGAAATCGCCCTTGCCCTGCTCGAACGCGAGGTTCTCGACGGCGCAGACATCGATTCGATCCTCGATCGGCACCGGGTTGGTGCCGACGCGAGACCCGCTCCGGTGGCCTGAGTTCCTCAGCGCCGGTGAAGGGCAAGGCGCCGTGTCGATGCAACGGATCCGCATCATGGGGATCCTGAATGTGACGCCCGACTCCTTCCACAGCGAGAGTCGAACGCCAGCGCTCGACGCAACCTTGGAACGCGCTCGGCGGCTGCTGCAAGAGGGTGCCGATATCCTCGACGTCGGCGGCGAATCGACCCGCCCCGGCGCACAAGCCTTGTCGGCAAGCGAGGAGTTGAAGCGCATCGTTCCAGTTTTCGCGGCATTGGCCAGCGAGTTCCCGGATCTGCCGCTATCCGTCGACACCTACAAAGCCGAGGTGGCGCGCGTCGCGCTGGAGGCCGGAGCCAGCCTTGTCAATGACGTTTCTGGTGGTCGGCTGGATGCGGCTATGCCCGGAGTGGTGGCGAGCACCGGGGCGACGGTGATCGTCGGTCATATGCGGGGGACACCCAAAACGATGCAGCAGGCGCCGCATTTCCACGACGTTGTTGCCGAAGTTGCCGCCGAGCTCGCCGAGTCGGTTTTGGCCTTCAGTCGCGCCGGCGTCGCGAAGGAGCGCCTCTGGGTCGATCCCGGCTTCGGCTTCGGCAAGCGGCTTGAGGATAACGTCGCTTTACTCGCAGGTCTTGGAGAACTTCGTGGGTCAGGGGCGGCATTGGTTGTCGGAATTTCGCGCAAGCGCTTCATCGGATTGCTTTGCGGTGGCGCGGCTGTGGAGGATCCCGCAGCCAGGCTCCATGGTTCGCTGGCAGCCCAACTGCTCGCGGTCCTCCGGGGTGCCGATGTGGTCCGCACGCATGATGTCGGCGCCACGCGCGAGGTGTTGGCGGTCGCGGCGGCCGTTTTCGGCTTCGAGAGCCGGCGATGATCCAACAAGTTGTTGCGAACTTCAGACTCGCTGATCTGGCCGATATTCTGATCGTTGCGGGCTTGTTCTACTGGAGCATCGCCCTGATTCGCGGAACGCGCGCCGTGCAGATGTTGATCGGCCTTGGCTTCGTCGGGCTGCTTTACGTTGTCTCGCAATATTTCGAGCTCTTTACGCTGGCCTGGATCCTGACCCAGGTGCTTTCTTCTGTGCTTCTGGTCGTGGTCGTCCTTTTTCAGAACGAGATCCGCCGGGGACTCATGCAGGTCGGACGCGGCAGGATCTTTGGGCGTGACGGAGCCCGCACCGAACACGCGGTCGAAGAGATCGCGCGCGCGGCCAGTGCCTTTTCGGGGCGGAGAGTCGGTATGCTGGTGGTGCTGGAGCGTGAAGTGGGCCTCAATGAACATATAGAGAGTGGCACACTTGTCGATGCTCAGGTGAGCCGCGAGCTGCTCGAATCGATCTTTCAGAGTTCGTCTCCGCTGCACGACGGCGCAGTCGTGATCCGCAATGGCCGGATTCTCGCGGCCGGCTGTTTCCTGCCACTGACGACCAACCCGGCGACCAAGCGGGCCGTCGGCAGTCGCCACCGGGCTGCCCTTGGCATCACGGAAGAGAGCGATGCCATCGCCGTAGTCGTTTCAGAGGAGGATGGCCAGATTTCGCTGGTGACGGCCGGGCAGATGGTGCGCGATATTGACGCGACCGGATTGCGACGGCGCTTGTTGGAGGCGCTTCGCTGATGCGCAAACCGCTCGGATCGAAGAGTAAGAAGCGCGACCGCAGCCGTTTTGGCGAAGCCGGTACCTGGTTGCTCGCCTTCCTGATGGCGCTTGGTCTTTGGGTCTTCGTCAATGCCGGCGAGCGCAGCAGTACGCGCACCTTGAAGGTCAGGCTGGATCTCCTCGATCTGCCCGGGCGGATGGTGGTGACCAATCGGGTGCCGGACCACGTTGATCTTCAGGTGGCAGGGTCCGGGTTCATCCTTGCCACCATCGACGATTCGCGTCTGGTGACGATGGTCGATCTGGCCAATGTTCGCCCCGGGCGCGCGACCTATACCCTTGGTCCGAGTGATTTCTCGCTGCCGCGAAATGTCGAAATCACCCAGGTCAGCCCCTCCCGTGTGGCCGTGGAGGTCGACCGTTTATCGCAGCGGCGCTTTGTCGGCGTGCCCGTGGTCTTGCGCAACGCCCGACAGGCATGGCAGATCGTGCCCCCGGAAGTGACGCTTAGGTTGCGGGGTCCAAAGGGCGACCTCGGGAAGCTCGAACTTCCGGCGGGTGCCGTCTGGGTCGATGCGACGGAGTTGCTGGGAGAGCGGACCCTCGAGGTGCCGCCTGAGGTGGTGGTGCCACCCGGCTTTGAGGTTCTCGAGGTTTTGCCGAAGAAGATCCGGTTGGTGCCCGGCGAGACTGCGCACGAAGAGGGGGAATGAAGAATGGCGGAGCGGCGGCTGTTTGGCACCGATGGGATTCGTGGCGTGGCGAATGTCGACCCGATGACCTCGGAGATGGCGATGCGGCTCGGTCGTGCCATCGCGCATGTGTTTCGCCGGAGCCCGCGACGCCATAAAATCTTGATTGGCAAGGATACGCGGATTTCGGGCTATATGCTGGAGACGGCGATGGCGTCGGGCATCTGCTCGATGGGTGTCGATGTCTTGCTGGTCGGCCCGATGCCGACGCCCGGGATCGCCTTCCTGACGCGCAGCCTCCGGGCCGACGCCGGGGTCGTGATCTCGGCGTCCCATAATCCCTTTCAGGATAATGGCATCAAATTTTTCAGCAGTACCGGTTTCAAGCTGCCGGATGAGGTTGAGGCCGAGATCGAAGATCTGGTGCTTGGTGGGCATATTGACGACCTCCGGCCGACGGCCGAGGACATTGGCAAGGCGTTCCGGATCGAGGACGCGCTCGGGCGCTATAACGTTTTCGCCAAATTCACCTTTCCCAGGCATCGCACCCTAGATGGCATGCGAATCGCACTCGATGCGGGACACGGTGCGGGCTACCGGGTTGCGCCGGAGGTGCTCGAGGAACTGGGTGCGCACGTCTTTTCGATCGGTTGCGAGCCCAACGGCGAGAACATCAACGACGGTTGTGGGGCGCTTCATCCCGAGGGTTTGCAGGCTCTGGTTCGGGAGAAGGGGGCCTGTCTCGGAATTGCGCTTGATGGCGATGCCGATCGCTGCATCCTGGTCGATGAGCGCGGCGATCTGGTCGATGGCGACGAGATTCTCGCGATCGTCGCTCGCGAAATGAAGCGTCTCGGCACGCTTCGCAACGACGCAGTGGTCGCCACCGTGATGTCGAACCTGGGTCTGGAAGTCGCGCTGCGTGAGCAGGGTATCGGGCTGCTCAGGACGCCGGTCGGCGATCGTTATGTGGTCGAGGAGATGGTGCGTGGAAATTATGCTCTTGGCGGCGAGCAATCGGGCCATATCCTCTTTCTTGACCACAATACGACTGGCGATGGCCTGATCACGGCGCTTGGCGTGCTCGCGATCATGGTCGAGAGTGGGCAGCCGCTCTCGGAACTGCGTCGGCAGGCGATGTTGCGCTTCCCGCAGGTTCTGGTCAATATCCGCGTGGCCGAGCGACGCGACGTGATGGCCGATCCCAAGGTGGCCCCGCTCATCGCCG
>VFKT01000171.1 GCA_009885395.1 Deltaproteobacteria bacterium
AGTGACTGCGGGTTGGGCAGGCCGATGATCCGGGCCCATTTCTCAAGGAAGGCTGGCTTGCCGAACAGTTCCGGATTCAGCACGCCGTTGGGGCGCCGGCCCAGCGACAGGTCCAGCATGCTCTGGCAGGCGGTCCGACCGATGTCCCGAAACATCTCGCCGGTCCAGCTAATCGAGTGAGGTGCCAGAATGACGTTGTCCAATTCACCAAAGCGCATTGGGGCGACGGTGGGCTCCTGCTCGAAGCAATCGAGGGCGGCGCCGGCGATGCGACCTTCTTGCAGAGCCGCGTAAAGTGCGTCCTCGTCAACGATGCCACCCCGCGCCGTGTTCAACAGGTAGGCATCCTTCTTCATAAGGCCGATCTCCCGCGCTCCGATCAGCCCCTTCGTGAGCTTGTTCAGCGGGCAATGGATGGAGACGAAGTCCGCCGTCGAGAGCAGTTCGTCCAGCGTGACCTGCCGGACGTCCAGGGCCTTGAGGCGATCGGGCGACACGAACGGGTCATACACCACCGGGCGTTTCATGCCGAACCCTTGCAGCAGCGAGACCAACTGCCGGCCAATCCCACCCAGCCCGACGACGCCGAGCGTCCGGTCGCGCAGCTCGCAGCCCATGTAGCGGGTGCGATCATCCCACCGGCCCGTCCGCACGAGACGATCCTTCACCAGCACGTGATGCGTGAGTGCCAGCATCCAGGCGATCGTTGCTTCCGCGACGGGACGATCGACGGCGCCGGCGGCGATCATGGCGAGCACGTTGGCCTTGGTGCAGGCCTCCACATCTACCGTGTCGTAGCCCACTCCGAACCGGCCGATGGCCAGCAGGTCCGCGCAGCCGGCAATAGATTTGCCGGTAACCTGCGGAGTGAGCACCACCACGCCATTGGAGCCATTGATCTGCTCCGGCTGAATCACGGCTTGATGGCTGGCGAAATTGGCAACCGCGACGTGAGGATGCGGCTCCAAGACACTGAGCCCCAGGTCTGCAAATTTCGGCCGCCCGGCCTCGTCGTAAAAATCGGCCGTCATGGCTACGCGGAAAGTAGGTCGCTGTGCGTCGTTCATATTCGCGTCACTTCCAAGGGTTGCCCGCCTCAGTCGCGCACTTCGCGTCCACCACGATGCGCTCGGGCATCGGCCCGGCGTAAACCCAGATCATGGACATGGCGGCACCGGACTGGTTCTCGAAATAATGAACCCGGCCGCGCGGCACCATCGCGGTGGCGCAGCCGCTCATCGGGTAGTTGCGTCCTTCCACCAGGCAGGTGGCGGTGCCGTCGATGATGCAGATCGATTCATCGAAATCATGGACGTGCGCGGGCAGCCGGCCGCCGGGCTGGAATCGCCCGAAGCCGCCGCTCATCTCCAGCCCCGGCATCAGCTCCGCGTTGAAGTAATCAATGAACTCCGCCCCCGGCCCGACACCGAACGTGCGTTTGGCGGATTCA
>VFKT01000262.1 GCA_009885395.1 Deltaproteobacteria bacterium
GGCAGCGGGGCCGTCGGCGCGGTGAGGGCGGGGGTGGGGTTGAGCGCTTCGCGCCGGGCGATCTCGATCGCGGCGGTGCGGTCCTCGGAATACGGCCGCCGCTCGCGCAGGCAGCGCAGGAAGGCTTGCAAGTGATCGGGATTCGCCAGCAGCCGCGCCAGCGCGTGCGCCGCCTCGGGCCGCTCCGGCTCGTAGATGCGGGCGCGCAGGTCGCGTGAGGTGGGCAGGGTGCCGGCGATCTCGCGGGCGGCATCGATGAGGGTGGAGTCGCGCATCATTCGCCTCCTCCTTGCTGCTCGTCCTTGCGGTTGCTCCAGAGCTTGTCGGTCAGGTTGCGGAAGCGGGTCAGCTCGCCGAGGAATTGCAGCCGCAGCGTCCCGACGCCGCCGTTGCGGTGCTTGCAGATTTCCAGCTCGGCGATGGTGTCGATGTCCTCCAAGTCCACCTTGTATTTTTCCGCCACCTCCGCCTTTTTCGCATCGGTCTTGGCGTAATAGGCAGGTCGGTAAAGCATCCCGACGACGTTGGCTTCCTCCTCGATCGCGCCGCTTTCCTTCAAGTCGGCCAGCGCGGGCCGGCTGCCGCTGCGCTCCTCGGCGGTGCGGTTGAGCTGGGCGAGGACGATGATCGGCACGTCGAGCTGCTTGGCGCTTTCGCGGATGCCTTGCATGATCTCGGCCAGCTCCAGCACGCGGTTGTCGCTCGCGCGTTTGCTGCTGCCTTTCATGATTTGCACGTAGTCGATGACGATGAGCTTCACCTTGTGCTTGAGCACCGCCCGCCGGGCGCGGGCGCGAAACTGCGCGATGGTCAGGCCGGGCGTGTCGTCGAGGATGAGGTTGCTCTTGATGAGCTGCGTGGCGGCGACTTGCAGCTTCGGGAAATCCGCCTCGCTCATGAACCCGTCGCGGATGCGCTTGAGCGATAGCTCGGCACGGGCGAAGAGGATGCGGTCGAGCACCTGCTCGCGCGGCATCTCCAGCGTGAAGAAGGCGACGGGATGCCCCTTGCCTTCCATGGCCATGGTGACGGCGATGTGCTCGGCGATGTTCGTCCCGAAGGCGCTCTTGCCCATGCCGGGCCGCCCGGCAAACACATAGACATGTTTGCCTTTCAGCCCGTCGAGCGTGCGGTCGAGGTCGTTGAACCCCGTCGGCAGCCCGCCCAGCCGCCCGCGCATCCGGTAGCGTTCCTCGATCACGTCGAGCCGCTGCATCACCTCGTCCTTGCCCACGTGCCGCAGGGATTCCGCATCGCTGCTCATGCTGCCGATCTCGATCGCGCACGCCTGGAACTCCTCGAGCAGCGCCGGCACGGCGTCCTGGTCGGTGATGGCCCGGCGCTGGAACTCCAGCGAGTGCGCGAGGATGCGGCGCAGCACGAATTTTTCCCGCAGGATGCTCGCGTGCTGCGTGTAAAGCCCCGCGGTGGGCAGGCGGGTGAAGATGTCCGTCACGCCCGCGCCGCCGCCCGCCGCTTCCAGCTCGCCGAGATCCGCCAGCCGCTGGGTCAGCGAGATGAAATCGCACGCCTTGCCTTCGCGGTGCATGGCGCACAGCTCGCGGAAGACGATCCCGTGCGACGGGGTGAGGAAATGCTCGATTGTCAGTTCGCTGGCCGCCTGCTCGATGAGGTCCGGCCCGGCGATCATCATCGCGCACAGCACGCCGATCTCGCCATCGTGGGATTGGGGGAGTTGATGCGGTTGGTTCATGCGGGTTGTGGTTCGGGTTGCTCGCGGAAAGCGCGCCGGAGCGTGCCGTCGGCCTCGGGATAGGGCAGGGAGGGATAGCCTTTCGCGGATAGCCAGTCAGCCCAGCCGGGAGGGTCTGCCGGGGGCGCCGCTTCTTTTTTTTGCCCGAGGGAAATCCCGAGTTCGTTGGCCAGCGCCCGCGCTTTCGAGACTTCGCCAATCCATTCGCGGGTGAGCGAAGTCGGCGAGGTGCGCAGCTTGGGCCGGCGCTTGTCGTCGGCGGGCTGCGCGTGCAGCCACTCCACGGCGAGCCACTCCTCCTCCGGGATCGGCACGATCGCTTGCAACCCCTGCTCGGCATCCGGCGACCACGGCCGGGCCGGGTCGAGCCGCAGCATCCCGCACATTCTTTTTTTTGCCGAATGCAGGGTCTCGGGGTCGGAAGCCTTGTCGTCGGCCCCGCGCATACGCGCATACGCGGGCCCGCCCGCGGGGGAGGGTGGTGGGCTTAACTTAACTACACTACACTCCACTACACTACACTCCCCCCCGACAGGTTCTTTTTCATAACCTGTAGGTTTCTCCGGGTTAGGGTTGGGTTCGTCTTTGGTATCCTGTGGGTTTTTCCGTGGTCGTCCGCCACTCCTTCCGTTTGTGGCACTTGCGACTTTTCCAGCCATGCGTTCGCGCCATCCGAGCACGAGCCAGCCGCCGCGGACTTTTTTGAGCCACCTACACGCGACTAGCGCGTCGCAAAGTGAAACTGGATTTTGCGAATTTGCCTGACTCGCGCGCCAGCGACAGATTCCGGCGATGATATTTCCACTGCCGTCCGGGTCCGCGATTCGGTCGGCTTGCAGGTCGAGTGGCACGGGGATGGTGGCGTCCTTGTGCAGGGTGAGGAAGTGCATCTCGCCGCGGAGCCGGCTTTCGCAATGCTCCCACAGCCGGATCGGGAACTCGCTGGCCGCTTCGCACCCGGTCTGCGCGCGCAAGGCCGTGGTCTTCCAGTGGTCGAGGTAGCCGCGTTCGATGATCATGCGCGGGGAAGGCGGAGTTTCCCGCGCCCGCGGGGCTGGGGGCCGTGCAGACGCCACGTGCCGGCGTCGGCGGGGACGATCTCGACGACGTGCCCCGGCACGAAGCAGCGGGCATCGCGCACGCGCACGGCCAGCTCCGGGCCGCCGCCGTCTTTTTCGCGGGTGCAGAAGATCATGCGGGGGTTCAGACGTGCCGCCCGCCGCACGTAGGCGGTCGCTGGCGCCGTTTTTTCTTCCGGGGCTACCTCCGGCAGCGGAGAAGGTGTGGCGAGTGCCTGGGCGATTTTTTCCAGCCCGCTCGGTGTGAAACCCGCCGCACCTTTTTTTAGAGGCTGCCAATCGGTGTTAGGGTCGAGCTTCGCGCGGATCTCCGCGAGCACCTCGCGAGAGACCCCGAGTTTTTGCGCCAGCGCGGCCTCGTGGATGAGAGGGGAGGTGTCCATGGAATCAGAGCGCCCCTTTGTCTGCGCC
>VFKT01000390.1 GCA_009885395.1 Deltaproteobacteria bacterium
CTGCCCGGCGTGCGGCGACTGGCGGTCGAGTGGGAAAAGGACGGCGGGGGCTTGTGCCTGCGCGCGGAATGCGAGACCGACGAGGGTTGGTGGCAGAGTGCCACGGCGCCGCCCGTCATCGCCACCTGCACCGATCGCTGGGCGTCGCGCATCCCGCGTATCCTGCCCGACCGGCAACGTGCCGAGAATGGTCAGGTCGAGCGGTGGACGTTGTCCGAGTGTGGGCTGCTCGCCTCGGAGGTGGGCAGTGTTGGCTCGCCGACCGCCGTTGGCCTGCTGCGGCCGGTCTCGGTGCAGCGTGAAGGGCAGCGTCTGGTTTTTGACGAGGACGAAGATCGCGCGCTTACGGCCTTGACGGCCGAGCTCGGGCGCAATGCGGTGGGGTTGCTGCAAAGAGACCGGACGGCGAGGCCCGGCCATCTGCCGGTGGCGCAGATCGAGGGCTCGATCCTTGTCGTTGGCGAGACGGCTCGCGACGGGCGCTTGCTGCCGGTCTGCGGCGAATTGCTCGGGATTGCCGATGGGCTTGCCCGCGAGCTGGGCGTCGGCGTCTCGTTCCTCCTCCTGCCAGCGATGCGTATCAGCGGCGACGGCGCAGACCTTACGCCGGATCTGGCCCAATTGGGTTGCCTCGGCGCAGATGTGGTGATCGTCCCAAGCGGTGGTGTCGGCGCGGAACATTGGGTTGCTACGCTTGAGCGGATCGTCATCGAGCAGCCGCCGGGCCTGATTCTCGGGCCCGCGACTTTGCTGGGCCGTAGCCTGCTACCCGTGCTGGCGGCACGGAGGGGCCTTGGCATGACGGGGGATGCGATCGGAATCGAGCTTGACGAAGGTGGTCAAATTTTGGCCTTGAAGCCGGCTTTCGGGGGCCAGATCGTCGCTCCGATCGCGTCGCGGACGGTGCCTGTGGTTGCGACCCTGCGGCCTGGCATCGCCGAGCCGATCCGGCCGGATCCGGACCGCCGCGCGGCGCAGCGCGTCTTCATCGCGGCAGGCGACGGCTTACCCTTGCTCTTCCCGCCCGTGCTGGCAGATGGCGCAGAAGTGGACGCCGGTGGGGCTGCCCTGGAATCCGCCCGAATCGTGGTTTGCGTGGGTTACGGGCTGGGCGAGGCGGCGCTGCCACTCGCCGTGGCTCTGGCGCGAACACTCGGGGCCGAACTCAGCGCCACCCGGCGCGTCTGTGATATCGGCTGGCTGCCGCGGCAGCGCCAGGTTGGGTTGAGCGGCCGCAGCATCGCTCCGCAGGTTTACCTCGCACTCGGCGTGCGCGGGTCCTTCAATCATACGGTCGGGATCGGGCGCGCCGGGCGGATCCTCGCCGTCAATCGTGATGCGGCTGCCGAGATCTTCGCTGTCTCCGATCTGGGGATCGTCGGTGATGCGGCCGGGGTCGCACGGCGCTTGCTCGACCAATTGAAGCGCGGGCCGGGCTAATCCGCGAGGATGCGCTTCGAACGCACGGTGCCGTCGAGGCCCATTTCATAGACCAGGGGGACGCCGGTATCGAGATTGAGTTTCAGCACGCCGTCGCGGTCGAGACCGTCAAGCTGCATGACGATCGAGCGCAAGCTGTTACCGTGTGCCGCCACCAGCACGTTCTCGCCACGCGCGATGCAGGGTAGAATCTCGCGATCGAAATAGGGCAGGGTCCGTTTTGCCGTCCCCTCGAGGCTCTCGCCGCCGGGCGGCGGCACATCGTAGCTGCGCCGCCAGATATGCACCTGCTCGGCACCGTATTTTGCGGTCGTCTCGGCTTTGCCGAGGCCCTGTAGATCGCCGTAATGCCTTTCGTTCAGTGCCTCGTCGCGTAATGTCGGCAGCTCGGACGCGGCCATCTCCTCGAGGGCGAGGCGAAGGGTCTCCTCGGCGCGCTGCAGCCGCGAGGTGAAACAGCGGTCAAAGCTCAGGCCCGCCTCGCGCATACGGCTGCCCGCGCGCCTGGCTTCCGTGCGCCCGGTATCGGTGAGGGGAACGTCGACCCAGCCGGTGAACCGGTTTTCGAGGTTCCACTGGGATTGTCCGTGTCGAAGAAGAACAAGGTTGGGCACGCTGCCTCCGCTTTCAGGGCGCCGACCGGATGCGGTGACGCTGCTGCCTGTGGTAGCTCTGCTGCGTAACGGTTTTGCCGCCGGGCTTCATGCCCAGAGGCGGATTTCCGGGGAGGAAAGACAAGATGAAGATCGTCGTCGATTTTGACAAATGCAATTCCAATGCGGTCTGTCAGGCCGCCGCACCCGAGCTCTTCGAGGTTCGGGAGGATAATTTCCTCTACATCCTCGACGAGGACCCTCCCGAAAGCCTGCGCGCCAAGGCAGAGGCGGCGGCGCAGGCGTGCCCGACCCACGCGATCCGGATCGAGGGCTGAAGGCCGCTATGGATCAGCCGGTGATCGGCCGTTCGGGCTCGCCGATGCAGTATGCGCAGCGGCAGAGCCGGCGCAGTTCCGGCAGCAGAAAGAAGCTTTCGTGGCCGTCGTGCCAACGCAGGTAGAGGCTGGCATCGCCCAGGGTTTCGGCCCGATCGATCTCGGTGGCGGCATCCTTGGTCTCGCCCGACGACTCGCAAGCGCGGCAATCGCAACGAGTCCGCAGACCGGCCAAGGCGAAAATCGACTCGTGGCTATCGGACCAATCGACGCGCAAGGCGTAGCGCCCGACCGGCGCCATCGTCCGTATCTGAAGTCCGGCTTCACTCACGACTCATTCCTCACGTCCGGGACCGCTCAAGGCCGCGTTGATCTCCTGGACCGCGGCCGCGAGGGTCTGCCTGCGGCGAGGCTAGCAGCCGGCAGCTCGGATCGGAGGGCCATGCGCCAACGAAGAGCACGCCGCATGGCGTCGAGCTTGAACGGCTTTGTTTGGGGGTCGCAACCTCTTTCTGGGCCGCATCGGCAGCTGGGGCGCTCTCTCCAGCAGAAGCCGCGTCGAGGGTCGGGCAGGAGGTCGAGGTGGAGGCCATCGTCCGGCTCGCCGTCTGCGCTCCGGCCACCTGTATTCTCGGCCTCGAGGATTCGGTCGCGGGGCTCGGCATTCTCATTCCATTGGGGGTTGCGGGAGGCGAAGCCGATCCGCGTGGCGCCTTCGCCGGCCGTCGGATTCTGGTTCGTGGTCGGGTGGAAGAGGTCGATGGCCGGCCGAGGATCCGGGTCGCCTCGGCGGATCAGATTCGCGTCGTCGACGGCGGGGCTGATGCGGAGGGCGGACGGGTGGTCACGGTTCAGACCGCGCCCCTGCCGCGACAAACCGCGGCGGCAACCCGCTCACGGATCGTTTCGGCCGCCGGTGATGTTCGGCGTTCGGTTCCCGCTGGAGCCCGCTCGCTACTCGACTCGGAGGCCCAGAACACGGGCAGCGCGGCCGCACTCGAGCCGGTCGTTGCTGCGCTTGTCGAACGATTGACGCTGCTCGAAGCGACGGTCGTCGGGTTGCAGGCACAACTCGAGCGCGTGCAGCCGCCAGATCCTGGGCAATCGGTGCCGAATGTGCGGGTGAGGCGGGGCTGGTCCGCCGCGCGACTGCGCACCGAGGCCGGCGATCCTACGCAGATCCTGCCGGCGGGCGGCGGCGGCCAGAGCTGGATCTACCCGGGTGGCGGCATCGTCACAATCGGACCAGACGGCCGGGTCGATTCGTCGGCCGGGTTCCGCTGACGGCGCTCATGGTGGCGGCGGCGGCGGCGGCTCATCGCCATCTTTGTGCTCGATTGCCTCTCGGAAATCACGCAAGGAGCGCCCGAGGAAGCGCCCCATTTCAGGAAGCTTCTTGGGGCCGAAGATCAGCAGCACAACCGCCAGGATCACCATCAACTCGGGTACGCCCAGACCGAACATCAACATGATACGAGCCTGAGGAACGATGCGAGTCAAGACTTGAGCGCGACGAAATCCGGTGGCGGGTCCTGGCGCCTGGCCCGATCTTCGGCCGTCGTCGCTCTGGCGGTTGGGGTCAGTCGCGTTCTCGGCCTGGTGCGGGAGCAGGTTTTCGCTGGACTTTTTGGGGCCGGTCGCGAACTCGATGCCTTCGTCACGGCGTTCCGGATCCCGAATCTCTTTCGCGATCTCTTCGCGGAAGGGGCACTTTCGGCTGCTTTTGTGACCACTTTTACAAAATCCCGGGCACGCGAAGGCGAAGCGGCCGCCTGGCGGCTCGCCTCGATGGTGACCAACGCTCTCGCGGTCGTCGTCGGCCTGTTGGTGGTCCTGGGGATGGTCTTTTCGCCAGAGATCGTCGATCTGATCGCTCCGGGATTCTCGGCGGTTCCGGGCAAGGCCGAACTCACGGCAGATCTGACGCGGCTACTTTTCCCCTTTCTGCTCTTCATCGCGCTCGCGGCGGTCGCCATGGGGGTGCTCAATACCTGTGGTCATTTCGGGGTGCCGGCGTCGGCCTCGAGTTTTTTTAATCTGGCCTCGATTCTGGTCGGCCTGCTCGGTGCCTGGTGGTTGGCGCCCGACTATTTCGACGTCATCTGGCAGTCCGGGGGCCGGGCGATTCTCGATGGCGAACCGGCCGCCCGCGCCATGAAAGGCATGGCGCTTGGCACGCTGGCGGGGGGACTCCTGCAATTGGGGATTCAACTGCCCTCGCTGTGGCAGGTCGGCTACCGGCAGAGGCTCGCATTATCGTTTCGCGACCCGGGCGTACGCGAGGTGCTTCGCCTCATGGGGCCCGCCACGATCGGCGCGGCCGCCGTGCAGGTCAACGTATTGGTCAGTACCAATTTTGCATCTACCCTCGGCGATGGCGCCGTGTCCTGGTTGAACGTGGCCTTCCGCTTCATGCAGCTTCCCATCGGGCTTTTCGGCGTGGCGGTCGGCACTGTGGCCCTTCCCCGGGCCTCGCGGCAGATTGCCGCCGAGGATCACGAGGCCTTTCTCGCGACCATCACCTCGGCCCTGCGGATGGTTTTTGCACTTTGCATTCCGGCTGCAGTGGGATTGGCAGTGCTCTCCGAGGACGTGGTGGGCGTGGTCTATCAGCACGGCCGGTTCGGGCCGCGGGATACCGAGATGGCGGCCCGTGCTCTCGTCGCTTACACGATTGGCCTGGCAGGCTACGCCAACGTCAAAGTGCTGGTGCCGGCCTTCTATGCACTTGGCGACGCTCGCACTCCGGCGCTGGTGGCGCTTTTCTCGATTCTGGTGAATGCGATCCTGGCCTGGTTGGCGATCCACCAATTCGGCCTTGGACACACGGCCCTGGCTGGGGTCACGTCGGCCGTGGCACTGGTCAACTTCTCTATCCTGCTGGTGCTCATCCAGAGCCGAGTTGGGCGACTCAAGGGCCTTGGCGACGCTCTCGTCCCCATCCTGGCGGGCGCTGCTGCCGTTGGAGGGGTTGCGTTGGCGCTGCGTCGATTGGTGCCCGGCGAAGATTTCAGCAGCCGAATGACCGTGCTTATCCTCGCCATCCCGTTGGGTGCAGGGGCGTTTATGATGGTTGCCGAGCGCTTCGGTCTGCGCGAGATGGAGGGTCTGCGCCGACGGCTTGCCGCGCGCTGGCGATCACGCTGACGGCTAGGCGTCGGCGAGTCGGTACTCGACCTGATGGTCGAGCAGGACCTGGCCTTCTTCGGTCAGCCAGCCGAGGCGCGTCGTCGCCTTGCCATCGATGACGTGGTTCACGAGTTTCACCCGGTTCACGGCTTTCCCGGTATCGAGGGCGACGTGCCAGGCCTTGCGGACGACCTTGCCTCGGGTGGAGGCGCGGGCGGTTTTGCTCAGCTTTTTCTCAGCCATGGTAGATCTGCTCCTTGGGGACAGGGGGCTTGGGCCACCCGAAGTGCGCAGCGCTAAGGGTCGAGGTGGCTGGAATCAAGGGGGGCCCGGTTTCAGGTCGTTGCGCGGCAAGGCGTGATCACGGCTCTCCGAGGAATGGGCAAATTTGAAAAAATCCGGGTCCTTCGGGATAACCTTCTGTTCTTTGGGGTGTTTCAGTCTTGGTCGGGCGGGTCTCCGCGAGGCGGCCCGCGTGTCGAGGAAGCAGCACTTCTGCAACTTCGTCGAATAATTCACTTTTTTTCATTCAACATGATGACATGCGTTGCAGAAGCTGATAAGGTCGCCGCGCATACGGAGGCAACGCACCTGCGCAGAGGCTGCGGAGAGTGCTCAGCCGGCCGGGGCGTGGTCAGTGATGTCGACTGATTAAAGCGCGCGGAATAAGCCGCGTGCAGGGAATTGGCCCGGTGGAACCTTCGGGTACGCGCCGAGGCAGGGGAAGAGCAGGGAGAAATGCGAAGCGCAACAACGACAGCGCAACCGGCTGCTGCCGAAGGAGAATGGGGAGATATGGGTGGCGATGGCGCCTCAAAGGATGCTCCGACTCCCTCGGCCAAAGAACTCGGCGAAGTCGAGGCCGCTGCCACTTCGACCACATCAAAGAAGGTGGAGCCCTTTGTCGGGGACCTCGACGTTCTGGGCCGCTTCTATGCCGATCTCGCCCGAACGCCGCTGCTCGACCGCGAGGCCGAGCGCGAGCTGACCACCGAGATCAGCAAGGCTCGGGAATCGGTGGTGCGGTGGCTGCGGCGCAATCCCCGCATCGTCAACGTCACTCTCACGGAACGCGGTCGTGGCGTCATTCGGCCGACGGAAGAATTTCGCGAGCGCGAGATCCTTCTGGTCGCCGATCGGGCCCGCAAGCTGGCGCATACGCCGGCCCATCTCCGGGAACTCAAGCTCGATCGCGAGCGGGTGGCGAAATTCGCCAAGGAACTGGACCATCGGCTGGGGCTGTATCGCACGGCCCGGGACCGGATGCTCCAGGCCAATCTTCGTCTGGTCGCCGCCATCGCGCGCAAGCACGCGCGTCGGGGCCTGCCGCTTCCCGACCTGATTCAGGAAGGCACGCTCGGCTTGCTGCGTGCGGTCGAGAAATTCGACCCGGCCAAGGACATCAAGTTCTCGACCTACGCAGTCTGGTGGATCTGGCAGTACATTGCCCGATCGATCGACAACGACCGCTCGGTCGTGCGCACACCGGTGCATTGGCATGAATTGCGGCGCAAGGTTGGACGGCTCTCCCAGGCGCTTGAGAGCAAGCTGCATCGGGCACCCTCCAAAGATGAGATCATCGAGGCGGGTGGCATCGATCAGAACCAGCTCGAAATGATGGCAGAGCCGGCCCACGTCCTCTCGCTGGACATGGAACTTGGGCATGACGACGACCGGACGCTCTCCGAGGTGATCCCGGACGAGGCGGGCGAGCGGCCCGAGGCCCGGACGGTTGCCGGCGATCTTTCGCGGCACCTCGAGGGGATCATCATGGAACTTCCGGACCGCGAGCAGGCCATCATCCGGCTGCGTTTCGGCCTCGATGATGACCAGGTCGAGACGCTTGAAGAAATCGGCGTGCGCTACGGTGTCAGCCGCGAGCGCATCCGGCAGCTTGAGGCCAAGGCATTGACCCGCTTGCGGGATCTTTGCGCGACGGCGGGGCTGGAGTCGTTCCTGGAGGTCTGAAGCTCCAGGCTTGGGACAACGAAGGCCCCGCGGGGGGCGTCAAACGTGAGCCGAGCGGCTGACCCGCTCGGCTCACGTCGTTTGGCACCCGGCCGCGCTCCTTCAGCTGTAGACCCGGTAGTCCAGGGTCGGGAACACGTTGTCCCAGGATTCGAGGGCGCTGATTCTGGCGGCAGCGAGCGTGCCGGATTCGAGCCCAGAAGCCAGCTCGGCGAAGCGGGAGAGGTGCGTATGGACCTCTGCGATCGCGTAGTCGGGCGCGGACTGGCGGGCCATGAGGAAAGGCCAATCGCTCGCCTGGGCAAGGAGCAGTTCGCGGAGAGCCTGGTTGAGCGCCCGCAGTTCGAGTCCGCGTGCCTCCGGATGGCTACGCACGAGCTCGACCATGCGGAAGGAGGCGGAGAGCACGCGTGGCACGACCCAATCGTTTTCCCCGCTCAGCCAGGTGGTTGCGTGCCCACCTTCTCCCCAGCTTGACGTCGAGGGCATGATCTCCTCGACGACCGGGAAGGCGGCGATGGCTTCCCGGAGCGTGACCATCCGAATATCGGGATGGTCGAAGGCCGCTTTGCGTAGCGTTTGATCGAGCCAATGTGGTCCCTCAAACCACCAATGCCCGAAGAGTTCGGCATCGAAGGCTGCCAGAGCGAGCGGCGGCGCGCCTCCGGCGGAGCGCAGTGGAGCCGTGCATTCCTCGGCGGCGCGCAGGAAATGGGTTGCATGAGCGGAGACCGTCGCTCGCGCGGCGGCCGGGTCATAGATCTCCTTCGCGAGTCCGTCTCCCGTGACGCGATGGAGCTTGATGCCGGTCGGCGACGGCTCACCGGTCGGGATCAGGAGCGGACGAATCCGCTCGGCCGGGAAATCGAAACCCGCGTCACGATGAAATTCGCGATAGGAGGGGTCGCCGGGATAACCGCTCTGGGCATCCCAGACGAGGCGACAGAGCGAAGTGTCGCGACCCAGGACGAGCAGGCCACCTGGGGTGACCACCGGCGCCCGCACGCCGAGTTCGGCGCTCGGATCTCCCGCCAGCAGGCCATGCGCATCGAGCACGACCCATTCGACCCCGCTTGAGGTCAGGGCATCGTCGAGCACTGGATCGTAGCCGCACTCGGGGAGCCAGAACCCCGCCGGTTGTTCACCAAAAACGCGTTGATGCTCGGCGATACCGACCCGGATCTGGGCTCGAACGGCCTGCGGGCAGGGGGCGAGCAGGGGCAGGAAAGCATGAGTTGCCGCCGTGGCGAGCAATTCGACGGCTCCGGTGCGGCTCAAGCGACGCAGCGACGACATCAGGTGACCGCCGTGCGTCTCGATGAATTCGGTTCGAATGCGGCGCGTCCGGTCGCGGTAGAAACGCAGCAGGGCCCGGGTGGCGGGATCGTGATCCTCACGCTCAAATTCGTCGGCGAGGAAAGCCTGCAGCCGCTCGAGGTATCTGCCGAGGCGCCGCAGGATGAGTGGGTCGGTCAGCATATGGGCCAGCGTCGGCGAGACCGAAATTGAGAGGCGATGCGGTACGCCGTCGCGGGAAAGGCCGTCGAGGACCTCAAGCAGAGGGATATAGGCCTCGACCACGGCCTCATAGAGCCAGCGCTCTTCGAGAAAATCCTCATGCTCGGGATGCCGCACGAAGGGAAGATGGGCGTGCAGGAGCAGCCCGAGCAGGGCCGGGGCCTTGCTCATGAACTTGCGCGGCCCGCGGGCCAGGACGCTGCCGAGGAAGGCTCAATCACCGCCAGCGCGAGCTGTCGTTCGATTGCCAGCGCTGCGGATGCGGTCCGGGAGGGTGGTGGCGCCGGTGCGGCAGCCTCGGTGCCGGTTCGACGGTCGATCCAACGACGAACCTCGCGCGGCGCCGCGGCGTGATCGGGGCGTGCCGGCAGCGAGACCTGACGCGTCGGACCGGCACCGACGAAACCCGATTCGTTGCGGTACCCCAATGTCACGCAGACCCGGGTGGCCGTTGGTGGGAGGTCAAGATAGGCGTGCTGAACGCCGGAGGCGATGGTCAAGAGACGCGCTTCGGCCGGCTCGCCGTGGGTGCTGGAAACCACCCGCAACGCCAGTGCCGTAGCGCTGGTCTCCGCGATCGCCCGCAGCAGAACCTGCTCTGTGGATGGGGAGAGGGTCCAATAGACGAAGGCCGAGCCGGCGGCGCGCGCCAGAACTACAAGACGGTCTTCGGCGGGCAGGGGTGGTGCCTGCTCGCGAGCAGCACGCGGTGCTGCCCCGGACGGAGGCTCATCGGCGCGGGTCCGGGCGATGGGTAGGATCGGCGCCTTGACGGCGCGTAAAGGTTGAGAGGGCAAATCGGCCGCACTCGAGGGCCTGTGGCCTGGGTGCGTCGGCCGCGTTGGGTTTCCCAGGAAGCGCTTGAGGGCGGTGTTGCCGATATCACCGGCCAACGCCGCGGCGGAGCGCAGCACATCTCCGGCGAGAAACGCGATGTCGGCTACAAGCCCGAGCCAATTTCTTGAAGTGCCGTTCGATTCGTGCGACTCGCCCACCCGGTTCCTCCGCAACCGACGCTAGCCGACAGGCTCTCTCGCTTCCATGCGGCTTGAAACGGCGGCACGAGTGCGGCTGGTGCACTTCCGCGGACCTGTCGTCGGCGAAGCGAGCGAGAGAGAGAGTGCGGACGCTGCGGAGGTCGAGGTGGAAGCGCAGTCGATCTCCCGGTAGAGCAGGGGCGGGCGGATCAGGTTTTTCGGTCCTGCTGCTCCCCGCGTTGAAAGCACATGAATCGAGGCGACGACCATTCCTTCGGCGGAAGTCGGGGCGCGTTGCCTCCGAGGCCATTCCCGCCCCGCGTCGACGGCCGAGAGGAGGTGGCGGGTCGCCCCCTTCCGTCCGAAGACGCTGGCCTGGGCCCACGCTTTGGCGAGGACAGATGGCGTGAACCGGCCCGCGAACCCGAGGAAAGCCCCGCGCACGACGAGCCGGGCCCGGCTGAAGGCGGACGTCGGCGGCGCGGGCCGGAAGTGCCCAAACACCCCCGTCACCACGTCGCTTTGTTGGGGCAGATGGCGCGTGTTTTTCGCGACCCATCTGGCGTGCCGCATATTTCGGCCAACAACGAGCGGGACGCCTATGCCGCACTCGGGTTTTGCATGGCGCTTGACGCGCCCTGGGCCCTCGAGCAGGCCCGGCGACGCGCTCTCGGACGTTGTGCGGAAATCGAGGGCGAAAAAAAACTTGGAAGTGACCTGCTCCTTCGGCTTGGCGGCGTTGCCCGGCGCGCGACTGTTACGGCAGGTCGTCTCGCAGGCCGGACGCATGAGATTGTTTCGGCCTTTGTCGGAGGCATCAACGCCGGATTAGGTGTGGCCGAGTGTGCGCAGGCGAAAGAGGCGGAAGTCGTTCTCGTTCCCTGGACTGTTGCGGATTGTCTCGCGATCGAATTGGCGGCCGATTGGCTGTCTGCGCTCGAGACCGTTTGCGGCAAACTGGGCCTTAAGGAAGTGCGTGCGGGCCTTGGAAGCCCGACAACCGCAGATGCTCTGTTTGAGATCGCCAGACTCGCCAGGGCTGCGGCGGGCGTTGCTCCTGAAGTCGTTGCCGGAGCCGCTCTCGGTGGCGTCGGCCTCCCCGGACTCGCCTGGACCCTGGCGGCAGGTGAGGGCAGCGAGACTCTTGCAGGCTACGTCGCCCGGATCGAGACCCCCGGGTTCGCGATTTCCGGTCTCCTGGAATTTGGTTGGCCCGGTTTCCGGGTGGGCTGCTCGCGAACGCTTGCCTTTGGTCTCACGCGAGCGCAGGTGGACGATGCCGACGCAGTCGTCGAAGATATTGATGGCATCGGCAGCTTCCGCGAAGGGGAACGCTGGGAGCGCTTGCAGGTCCGCCGAGAAGCTCTCAGTGTCCGCGGTCATGCGGTCGTCAGGATTAATATTGGGGAAACGCGCAACGGACCTCTGCTCTCATCGGAAATCGCAGGATTGGTCCTCGGGCGTCCGGTGCAGACGGGCCCGGTCGCGTTGCGCTGGGGGGCGCGTTCTCTGGCCTCAGGGATTGACGGCTGGCTCGCCCTCGCCCGGGCGGCGACGATCCTGGAAGCGAAACAAGCGGTGGTCGCTTTGGCGGCCGGGCCACGTTCGCTTGGCGTCGCCTGCGTCGACACCAACGCCGAATCTTTTGCCGTGCTTGCCGCCGCCTTCCCGCTGCGCAGCCGTAGTGCACGGGGTGTCGTGCTGGCGACGGAGCAAGCCGCCCGATGGCAGGAGGTGCGCGAGGTGGTCCTCTCCTGCGCGCCTGTCGCCGAGGGTGTTTCGGTAGCGCCGCGCGCCGATCAAGCACCACCTCTCTGGTTTGAGGCCGGCGATCTTTTGCTGCCCGGAGCGGCTGATCCTGGCCGAGCGGAGACGATCGCTGAACCTATCCACGCCGTGGACGATTTGGCGGTCGTGGGGGCGGACCTCAAGTCGGGGACGGTTGTGTTCCATGCCGAGCCCGGTCCGGGGCGTTTGTCGCTCTTCGTTGGAGACCAGGACGCGAGCGGTACACCCAGGCTGAGAATCGAACTTGGCGCGCTCTCCGGCGATCCGACCTTCGAACTCGTCCAGTAGGACGGCGTCGAAAAGCGCGCCCGACCGACCTCTCAGGCCAGGGCGGCCTTGAGAATCGGCCCCAATTCGCCGTTTTCTTCCAACTCGCGGACGATATCGCAGCCGCCGACGAACTCGCCGGCGACGTAAAGCTGCGGAATTGTCGGCCAGTTGGAGAAGTGCTTGATGCCATCGCGGATCTCGGGATCCTGCAGGACGTCGACCGGCTCGAAGGGGACCCCATGCCGTTGCAAGATCTCAATGGTTGCGGCCGAGAAGCCGCACATCGGGAAGTCGGGCGAGCCCTTCATGAACAGGACCACCTTATTGCTTGTTAGCGTCTCACGGATCCGTTCTTCGATTTTCATGATTTTCGTTATCCTTGCTGAGGTGGCTGGTGCCACCGCTTGATAGGTTTTGTGCGGACCCGATTCAGTTGGCCGTCGTGTCCTGGGCCGGCGTGAGTGTCTTCAGCGCCAGCGCGTGGATGGTATGGCCGTCGACTGCGGCGCCCAGCGCCGCGTAAACCATTTTATGGCGTTCGACGAGGGAGCGGCCCTCAAAGGCGTTGGAGACGACGCGCACCTCGAAATGATCGCCGCCGCCGGTGTAGTCGCGCACCGCGACTCTGCAGCCCTCGATTGAGGCCTCGATCCGCGTCTGGATTTCGTGCTCCGTCATCGAGGCCAAGCTAACACCCCCTGAACCACTGGGAAATGGTCGGGGGGCCGGCCCGTGCAGAGCCTCGGGGACGGGCTTCAGCCGCCGACGTGGTGCATCGAGCGCTCGAGCGGCGAGATGCCCTTGGCCAACGCATGCCCTGTCGGCTTCGCGCCGACCGCCCGCAGCAGGATCTTCGCGATTTGCTCCCGATCGGCCCCTTGCCGCAGCGCCCGGCGGACGTCGAGTTCATCATCGTGCAGCAGGCAGAGGTGAAAGCGGCCGTCCGCCGTGAGGCGCATCCGGTTGCAGGTGCCGCAGAAGGGTTCGGTCACCGGGCTGATGAAGCCGACGATGCCGAGTGCCTGCGGCAGCCGGTAGAGGCGGGCCTCGTCGGAGGGATGGCTCGACGGCACCGCCGTCAACGGGCCCAGCGCGGCTTCAATCCGGGCTCGGGTTTCGCGCGTCGGCACCAGGCGGTCCTTCGAGAGCTGGGCGCATTCCCCCCCGCCGAGCGGCATGAGTTCTATGAAGCGGACGTGCCACGGGCGGTCGAGCGTCAGGCCGGCCAACTCGACGGCATCCTCCTCGTTGAAATCGCGCGTCATGACAGAATTAATCTTGATGGGTTTGAATCCGGCTGCGACGGCCGCTTCCAGGCCGGCCCACATGGCGTCGCGCGTCGCCCAGCGCATCACGCCGGCGAGCCGCTCGGGGTGGAGCGAGTCGATGTGCAGGTTCACCCGGCAGAGACCCGCTGCGGCGAGGGCACTTCCCAGTTGAGGCAGGCGCAGGCCGTTGGTGGTCATCGCCACATCCTCGATCCCGGCCACCCGGGCCACGCGCTCGACGATCTCGACGATTTCAGGCCGAAGTGTCGGCTCCCCGCCCGTCAGGCGCACCCGCCGGAAGCCGATCGAGGCCGCAGCCTCCACGACGCGCTGGATCTCGACCGCTTGAAGCAGGTTCTCGCTCGGCGCGTACTGCACGCCCGAGAGGGGCATGCAGTAGACGCAACGCAGGTTGCAGTGGTCGGTCACTGAGATGCGGAGATAGTCGATCTCCCGGCCGAATTGATCGAGGGGCATGGCAGGAATCCTGTGCTCAGCCTAACAGAACTTTGGCTCCGGCCAGCCTCTTTCGGCATTGTGGCGCAGAGACCCCTTCCGGGTGTGTCCTCGTCGACTGGGCTCCCCGACGTCTGGGGCAGGGAGATTTGCAGCCGCAAACGCGATTTGAGGGGAGGTTCAAGCGGCGCGCGACAGCAGCATATCGAGCAAATCTTCGAGGGCATCGCGATAGGCATTCTTCGGCAGCCGGTGCAATTCGCTGCGCGCCCGAGCCACCCGCTCCCGAGCCATCGTCCGAATCTGCTCGGGGATGGTCGAGGCGAGCAGTGCGGCGAGCGCCGCAGAGACCTGCGCCTCGGTTGCGGCCGCCGCCAGGAAGGCTTCGCGGACCGGGGCAAGTGTCGCCAGGCCGAGAACAATGGGCAGGGCAGGCGTGCCCTCGCGCAGATCGCCGCCCACAGGCTTGCCAATCAAGGCTTCGGGGCCGGTGATATCGACCAGATCGTCGATCATCTGGAAGACGATTCCGACCTCAAAACCCAGCAGCCGCATGCTCTCGACCAACGCGTCGTCGGCCTTTGCGAAATGGGCCCCGATTCGGGCAGCCTGCGAGAAAAGGCTTGCGGTCTTGCGCGAGGCAATGGCTTCCCAGGTGTCGATTGTGGCCGTGGCGCAGCGGCGATTCTGTTGTTGTAGGATCTCGCCTTCGCAGAGTTGTACGCAGGCCTCTGCCGCCCAGCCGACGACTTTGGCTTCGAAGCGCCCGGCAACGGAAAAGGCCCGGCTGAAGAGGAAGTCGCCGGTGACGAGAGTGAAGGCTTCGCCATGGCGGGCCAGTGCCGAGGGTTGTCCGCGCCGTGTTCCGGACTTGTCAAGAATATCATCGTGGAGCAGGGTTGCCGAGTGGATCAATTCGAGTGCCGCGCCGACGTCAATCGCGTCGCCGGGCGCGTTCCCGCCTGCCGCATGGTGGACCAGCAGAATCAATGCAGGTCGGACGCGCTTGCCGCCAGCGAGAACGAGTTCTTCCGAGATCTGGCGAAGCATGGCGACTTCGGAATGGACGAGTTCGAGGATCCTCTTGTCGACGCGCAGCAAATCGGCCGCAACCAATGCCGTGGCGGCGGTGCTCGGGCGCAGATCCTCCGTGTCTCGGACAGGTTCGCCCACGCGGGTTGTTTCGATGCTAGCGAAAGCCATTCGTAAGTTCGGTATCCCCCACGCGCTCTCGCGTGGTTTCCGGCGGCGGGAGGGGTTGTTAGCCTTGGCCGCAACGTACTGAGGGCCATGACACAGCACAAGACATCCCCTGCCGAGATCCGTCGGCGTCTCGATGCCATCGAGATGCCCGGGTTCAACCACGACCTCCGGACGCTCGGCATTCTGGCCGACGTTCGAAGCCCGGATGAGGCCGCGCCCTCTCCATTGAAAATCGAGATCCGACTGCGGCTTCCCGGCGAACGAACGGAATGCCCCGAGCCGTTGCGACGGGAGATTCTTCGCGCGCTCGATGGGCAAGAGGTTCAGATCGAGGTCGTTCCACCGGAGATTCAACTCGTGGTCGATCGAGCGGCGCGGCCCGCCGCCGAGGGTGGGCTTGCCCCGGCGCGCCGCATCGTCGCGGTTTCGAGCGCCAAGGGTGGTGTCGGAAAATCCACCGTCGCGTGCAATCTCGCGGTCGCCCTCGCGGCGGCCGGCTTTCGGGTCGGCTTGCTCGATGCCGATGTGCATGGCCCGACCTTGCCGATCATGATGGGCGCAGACGGCAGACCCGAATCGGCTGGCGAGCGACGCTTCCGGCCCATGCTGCGGCATGGGGTCGAATGCATGTCGATGGGCTTCTTCCTTGAGGAGAGCTCTCCCGTCATCTGGCGAGGGCCGATGGTGGCCGGGCTGATTCAGCAATTTTTGCGGGATTGTGCCTGGGGTGATCTGGATATTCTGCTCGTGGATCTGCCCCCCGGCACCGGCGACGCGCAGCTCACGCTGGCGCAGGAAGTACGCCTTGACGGCGCCGTGGTGGTGACGACGCCGCAAGAGGTGGCGGTGCGGGATGTCGAACGGGGTATTTCGATGTTCACCAAAGTCGGCGTGCCGATCCTGGCCGTGGTCGAAAACATGTCTAGCTTTCATTGCCCGGGTTGTGGTCAGCCCGAAGCGCTATTTGGCCACGGCGCCGGCCGCCGGCTCGCCGAGCGGGTTGGGGCGCCGGTGACGATTGAAATTCCGCTTGAAGCGCAGGTGGGGGAACTCGCCGACCGCGGGCAGCCAATCGTTGCCGCGCAGCCGCAGAGTCCGGCGGCACTGGCGCTCTCGAGTGCCGCCGCTACGCTCGCGACTCTGCTCGGACTTGAATTGCCGGTTCGCCGGGAACTGCCCGCATGAAGCGCGTCCTGCAGGTCGCAATCCCGGCACTGATTTCAGGCATTGCTGTCTGGTACAGCCTGGCCGGTGTCGATCTCGGACGGGTACTGACCGCACTCGAGAGGCTGCGTCCGCTCTGGCTGATCCCGGTCGCATTTTGCGCGGCTCTCACCCTGTGGTTGCGGGCCCTGCGTTGGCGGATGCTGCTCAACCCGTTGGGAGACATCGGCGACGCTCCCGTCTTCGATGCCACCTGCATCGGTTTCATGGGCAATATGATTTTTCCGCTGCGCGCCGGGGAAGTCCTCAAGCCCCTGGTGGTGGCGCGTGGCGGGCAGGTTGGGCCAGCCGCGGCCTTGGCGACGGTGGCGGTGGAGCGGATTTGCGATCTGGCGATGCTCGGCCTCTTTGTTCTGCTTGCGGTTTTTCTGGTTCCCCAGGGGGCCTTCTTGCGTGAGCGGGCGGATCTCCTGCTCAGCGTCGTCGTTGTCGTCGCGCTTGGTGTGGTGCTGGCCGTCCGCTGGCGCGCCGCGATCGAGCGCTTGTCCGAAACGATCACCGGCAGGCTGCCGCGCGGCGTCGGGGCGGCACTCCGCGATGGCGTGCA
>VFKT01000094.1 GCA_009885395.1 Deltaproteobacteria bacterium
AGAACTTCAACGCCTGGGATGGTCGCATCGCTGGCGTGATGGGGGCCTATTTCTTCGAGGAACTCGTCCGCACCAACGCCGATATCGATGTCTTCCCAGAGTCCGGTATCATTGGTGCCGTCAATGGTGCCGGCACCAAGAATCGCATCCACACCAACAACAAGACCTGGGCGCTCTACGGCCAGAGCACCGTCGACTGGACCGACTGGATCGCGACCACCGCCGGCATCCGCTACACCACCGAAACCCGCGAGCTGTCGCGTCAGGTGACGAATCTCCGCCTCTGCCAGGACGGCACCTTTCCGCCCTGCAGCGCGACCAACCCGAACCAGGTTCGGGCGCTCTTCAATGACGTAAAGAAAGATTACGACAAATGGACGCCGATGGCGAGCGTGGCCCTGACCATGCCCGAAGATTGGCTTGGCGACGCGCCTATCGAGCACGTCATGAGCTATTTCACCTACTCCGAGGGTTTCAAGGCCGGCGGCATCAACGGCGGGGCGCGCTCCAACAACCCCGACGAGGCCAGCAGCTTCGATCCCGAGACGGTGCAATCCTACGAACTCGGCTTCAAGACGATTGCACTCGATCGCAGGGTGCGCGGTGGTCTGGCATTCTTCTATGCCGACTACTCCGAGATGCAGTTGCCAACGGTGGTGGCGCAGCCGTGCCCGGCCATCAATCCCGATTGCATCCCGCAGGTGGTGGTGATCACGACCAACGCCGGCGAATCGACCATCAAGGGTGTCGAGGCCGAATTTCAGGTGTTCCCGTTTGAAGGCTTCGTGGTCGACGGCTCGGTGGGCCTCTTGGACGCAAAATACGATAACTACATCGCCGAGAATCTGCTCACGGGCGATCCGATCGATCGCGCCGGCGAACGTCTGCCCTTTGTGCCCAACACCCAGACCCATCTCGGTTTGCAGTATTCCCTCCAACTGGAGCCCACCGGCCCGGCATGGATGGACGGCTGGCTGACGCCGCGTATCGATTGGAGCTACAATGGCTCGATCGTCAACTATGGCACCGAGATCCCCGGCGGTGAGTCGCCCTCCTACAACCTGCTCAACGCGCGGCTCTCGTATGATTTCGCCGACGATTCGATGCAGGTCGCGCTCTGGGCGATGAACCTGACCGATACCGTCTACTTCAACGAGATCTACCCGATCCCGGTGCAGATCCTGGGCACCATCAACCGGTTCTACGGCTGGCCGCGCACCTTCGGCGGCGAGCTTTCGTACCATTTCTGAGTCGTCGCCGCGGGCGGCACAGCCGATCTGAGGCCGTGTCGCCCGCGCCCTTCGCTGCCGCTCTTGAGCAGCGACGTCTCTCCCTGAGCTTGCGCATTCGATCGGGAAGCGTTGGGATGGGCTCAACTTCAAATGGAGGAAAAGCCAGTGAACGCCACCTATGAGCGATTGACCGCACTCGACAGCTCGTTTCTGCTGCTCGAGAAGCCGCACACTCCGTTGCACGTTGCTTCGGTCATGATCTGCGAGGCCGGGCCGCTGCGCACGGCAGACGGCGGCATCGATGCGGCGCGCATCCAGGCCCATGTGTTGGCTGAGCTGCATCGGATCCCACGCTACAGGCAGAAAATCAGCTGGGTGCCGCTGAGTTGGCGGCCGGTATGGATCGACGACGAGAGTTTCCATCTCGATTACCATATTCGACATACCAGCCTGCCCCGACCCGGCAGCGATGCCCAGTTGAAAAGACTTGCAGCGCGCATCATGGAGCAGCCGCTCGACCCCTTCCGGCCGCTCTGGGAAATGTGGATTGTCGAGGGCCTCGAAGGTGACCGTTTCGCGACCATCTCGAAGGCTCATCATTGCATGATTGACGGCATCTCCGGGGTCGATCTGATGCGCATTCTGCTCGGCCCAACGCCCGAAACCGGCACCGCTGAACCCGCACGCTGGTTGCCGCGGGCGGCGCCGGCCGGGTTTCGTCTCTGGCTGGACGAGATGACGCGACGCGCGACCCTGCCGCTGCGTCTGGTCGACGGCTTGCGGGCGCTTGCCGACGAAGCCACCGAGGCGCGGCGCGAAGTCGTGTCGCGCGTGCGTGCGGCGGTCGAATTGGTCGCAGGCTCGTTGCAGATCGCACCGAGTACTCCACTCAACCAACCCGTCGGGGCGCGTCGTCGCTTCGATTGGCTCGATATGGATCTCTCGCGCCTGCGCACGCTACGTCGCACGCTGGGCGGAAGCTTGAACGACGTCGTGCTCACCATCGTGACCGGTGCCGTACAGCGCTTCCTTGAACGCCGACACGTCAACCCGGCAGGTGTCCCCTTTCGCGTCATGGCACCGGTCAGCGTGCGCGCGAGCAACCAGCGGGGTGCGCTTGGCAATCAGGTTTCGGCTTGGTTGATTGATCTACCGCTGGATGAAGTCGACCCGCGCGCGCAATTGCGGCGGATCAGCGCACGCACGGCTGAACTCAAAAATTCGGGTCAGGCGGTGGGGGCACGCGTCTTGACTGAGATGGCCGAATGGTCGTCCTCGACCCTGCTTGCACTCGGCGCACGCAACGTCAGCCGCTTGTTGCCGTTCAATATGATCGTGACCAACGTGCCCGGGCCGCAGTTTCCGATCTATATGCAGGGGGCTCGTCTGCTCCAGGCCTTCCCGCTGGTTCCATTGGTTGATAATCTTGGTCTCGGGATCGCGCTGATGAGCTACGATGGCCGGCTCTGCTGGGGCTTCAACGCCGATTACGACCTGGTGCCGGATCTGGCGGCTTTCGTGCGGGGTATCCAGGAATCGTTCGAGGACCTCGAGCGCCTGGCGGCACCGCCGGCGAGCCTGGCCCCACATGCCGTCGCCTCCCTCCACGTGGCGCGCGGCGCCGGCATCTGAAGGAAGGCCAGGCCGCGAACTCTTGCCGGCGTCAGCCCGCCCGACGTCGGGCCGGTCGGTGGGTGGCGGCGGCGAGTTCCGCTGCCTGTGCCAGCGAGGGCGGGCTGCGGTAGCCGCGCGCCCGGCGTGGCGCCGGCCCCGCGTCTGCGCTGACCTGGGGCCGCTTGGTCAACTTTTTGGACTTCGTCGATGCGGTTTCGCGCACCGCGTCGGTGATTGGATTGGCACGCGACGCGGCGGCACGGGCGGCTTGCCGCAACTCTGCGAAGGAACGGTCGAGCGAGCGCATCAGGCCGCGCACATCGCGCACTTGAGCGGGGTCGAAACTTGCCGCCAACGACAACCGGCCGGCGTGCGAGAGCGCCGCGAATTGCAACCCCATGCCCCGAAAAAGCGGCACCACGCCGTGCAGGCCAAGAATCGGAACGCCCGCCAGCAGGCGTGGTTCGCTCGGGCCAGGAATGTTGGTCACGACGGCATTGACTAGCGGCCTCTCTGGCACGAAGCGCGGCAGCAAGGCCTCGATCGAGGCCGGCAGAGCCGAGGCCGCGCTGAGCAGGAAGGCTACGGCTCGCGCCTGGCCGCGACCCTGCAACGCCCGGGTTTCGCGCCGCACGCGCTCGAGACGGGAGAGCGGGGCCGTGGCATCGAGTGGCAGGCTCGGCAGCAGAACCGAGAAGAGATTGCCCTGCGGTTCATCGTTGCCGTGCAGGCTGACCGGGACGGCAATACGCAGCCGCATATTTAACTTGACTTTGCGCCCCAGCCAACGCCGGATGGCGTCACTGATCGTCGAGAGCACGACATCGTTGATCGTTGCGTCGACCCGACGGGCGATGTCCCGCACCTCGGCCAGATCGAAATCGGTCCAGGCCAGGCGTCGACGCGGCGAGAGCGGGCCATTGAACGGCAACTCCGGAGCCGGGTCGTCGTGAAAAAGCGAAGCCGCGGTATTCGCGATCTCGGCGACGTCCTTGACCCGCTCCCAGAGAGCCGCGGGTGCGGCCAGTGCGGCTCGCAGGGTTGCCCCGGCGCGCGGCATGGCGCGGGGGCCATGCAGTTTGGCCTCCCCCCCGTCGCTTGCCGCGACTTCGGTGAGCGCGTCGAGAATCCGCAGACCTCCCATGCCATCGACCAGGCAATGGTGCGCCCGCAGCAGCAGGACCGCACGGCAGTCGGGAGCGCCTTCGATCAGCGTTGCGTCCCAGGGCGGACGGTCCTCGGTCAAGGGCCGGGAGAGCAGGTCCTCCAGCAGATCGGCGAGCGGCTGAGCCTGGCCGGGGTCGGCCAGCGGCACCCGGGCAAGGTGCTGGCCGATGGCCAGCTCCCGTTCGGTCGTCCAGCTCGGCCGTTCGAGGTCAAAGGGCGTGCGGCGGGGGACGGCCGCCAAGCGGGGGAAAGCGGCGACGGCGCGCAACAGCGCCTCCCCCAGCGCCAGCAGGCCGGGTGAGCGTTCAAGTTCGATGACGCAGCCGAGTACCAGCGGCTCGCCCGCTTCCTCGAAAAACAAGAATGCCGCGTCGAGCGCGGTGAGTTTTCCCTCGCCGTCCATCCCAGAGCCCGATCTCCCGCAGAAAGTGGATGCGCCGCAACGAACGAAGAGGAAGCCCGGCGATACCGGGCGCGGCGCAGGCGAGCCTGATGGCTCGACCGGCAGAGGTTGTCAACCACGCCGGCTGGCCGGATCGCCGGCCCTTGCGGCAGAGGCCCGACGGCGCGCGGGCTCCGGAAGAGGGGGTGGAACCCGCGCGCGAGGGCCGCCTCGCGATCCTGTGGACGCCGACGATGAG
>VFKT01000360.1 GCA_009885395.1 Deltaproteobacteria bacterium
GATCGGCACCCCGGCCGGTCTTTTGGCCCGGTCGAGGCGCTGAGTGAGTTCCTGACCTTCTATAATTGTACGCTCGACCCGCGCTGGCAATGCGTTGGACCGGCGATGTACCTCGAGCAGATCTTCCTCAATTCCGATACCAGCGTCGCGGTGCTCTCGGGCCTGCCCTCGCCGATGTGCGACGACGGCACGCTTTGCAGCAACGTCAATAGCAACGAAGGCATGGCCTACTGGCGCGATTTCTTCAACAGCCTTGCCGGCGGCAGCCAGCGCGTGGTGCAGCATTGTCAGGTGGCGCCCAACGATCGCTGGGAGTTGCAGAGCGAAATGATGCAACGGGTCCGCGAGAACTTCGGCAACCATGGCTGGAAAGCGTATCCGCCCTGGGGCCCGACGGGGCAGGGCTGGTTTCTCGACGACGAGGCGATTGGTGGGCCCTTCATCGAGCGCGCCCGTGAACTCGGTGAGCCGCTGATTTGCGTACACAAAGGCTTTCCGCTGCCGGGCTTCGATCGCGAGCATTCCGATCCGCGCGATGTCGGTCCGGCCGCATCGCGCTACCCCGATGTAAAATTCGTGGTTTACCATTCGGCGTATCTGTCGAACCACGTCGAGGGGGCCTACGATGCGGCCAATCCGGGTCCGGCCGTTGATCGCCTGGTGCAGACAGTCGAACAACACGGGCTGAAGGGCAAGAATGTTTATGCCGAGCTTGGCAGTGCCTGGGCGCTGGCGATGGGCAATGCGGTTGGGGCGCAGCACCTGATCGGCAAGCTGCTCAAATATGTCGGCGAAGACAATGTGGTTTGGGGTTCGGAATGCGTCTGGTTTGGTTCGCCGCAGCGCCAGATCGAAGCGTTTCGCCGACTCGAGATCTCGGCAGACTTCCAGGAACGCTACGGTTATCCAGCCTTGACCGCAGACCGTAAGGCCAAGATTTTTGGTCTCAATGGCGCGCGGCTCTACGGCATCGACCCCGAGGCTCGGCGCTGCGAGATTGCCTCCAATCCGCTCACTCTCGCCAAGGCCCGGCTCGATGCCGAGTTCGGCGAGCGGCGCTGGGCGTTTCAAGAGCCCTTTGGCCCGCGCTCGCGGCGTGAGTTCGTCGCCCTGCAGCGCTGGCGCCGCTTCCAGAACGTGCCGGCTTGAGTTCTGAGGTGCACGAGGGAGGCTAAGGTCAGCGGTCCCGCGACCTGCCAACTCGACCTCGGATGCTCGCCAGAGCTTCCTGTCTCGAAGAAGGGATGGGCGATGCCGCGCAAGCTGCCACCCAAACCTCCAGTGCTCGCCTCGACTGCCTTCTCTCGAAGATAGCGATAAGCGATGCCGCGCAAGCTGCTAACCTGACCTCCTATGCCCGCCCGCCGCGCTGCCCTGGCTTTCGTGCTCGTCACGGTCGTTCTCGACCTGCTGGCGCTGGGCATCATCGTGCCGGTGCTGCCGATGCTTCTGCTTGAGTTCGAGGCCGGCGACAGTGCTCGGGCCGCCACGATCTACGGATTATTCTTGACGGTTTTCGCCTTCATGCAATTCCTCTGCGCGCCGGCGCTCGGGTTGCTTTCCGATCGCTTCGGGCGCCGGCCGGTGATCATCCTCTCGAATATTGCACTTGGTCTCAATTATGTGCTAATGGCATGGGCACCAAGCATCGGTTGGCTCTTGCTTGGGCGCGTGCTGGCCGGGATCTGTGCGGCCAGTATCAGCGCGCCGAGTGCCTATATCGCGGACGTCACACCGCCCGAGAAACGTGCGGCGGCGTTTGGTTGGATCGGTGCGGCGTTCGGTCTTGGTTTTGTGCTTGGCCCGGCGGTGGGCGGTCTGCTCGGCGAGTTCCATCCGCGACTGCCCTTCGTGGCCGCGGCCTTGCTCAGCTTTGCCAATGCGATCTACGGCACGCTGGTGCTGCCGGAATCACTGGCGCCAGAGAATCGCTCCGCCTTCGATCTCAAGCGCGCGAATCCGCTGGCGGGTCTGCGTTTCCTCAGCTCGCATCCGATGGTGCTCGGTCTCTTCGGCGTGCTTTTTCTGTCGAGGGTGGCGCACGACGCCCTTCCCAGTACCTTTGTGCTCTATGCACAGAGCCGATTTGCCTGGCCGATGTCCACTCTTGGTCTGGCGCTGGCGCTGATGGGTGTTTCCAGCGCGGTCGTGCAGGCGGGGTTGATCCGGTTCTTCGTGGCGAAGTTTCGCGAGCGCGGCAGTCTGCTGCTCGGCCTGCTGTTTGGGATCGTCGGCTTCTGCTTGATGGGCCTTGCGCCGACGTCGCTTCTTTTCTCTTCCGCCATTCCGTTGATTGCGCTTTGGGGTGTGGCCAACCCCGCCATCCAGGCTCTGTTGACGCAAAGGGTAGGGCCCAACGAGCAGGGGCATCTGCAAGGCATGATCGCGGCGGTGCAGGGGATTGCCGGCATGGCCGGCCCGCAGATCTTCACCATCACGTTCGCGGCGACAGTCGGTGGCGGCCTCAGCTCGCTCGGGCTGCCCGGTCTGCCGTTTTTGGTTGCTGCGGCGATTTTGGCTGTGGCGGGTGTGCTGGCGGGGCGGGTGACGCAGCTGGCGGGTGGATAGATACCAGTCTCAGCGATTCAGGCGCGGCGATGGTGTCGTGGTGGTTGGCTTGAGATTCGGAAAGCGGGCGGGAAGATCCCTGCTGCGCGGCAATCCACCAGAGGCTGGCGGGAGTCCGCCCAGCGCATTCCGGAAAGGATCTGCGCTGCAGAAATCTAGGTAATTACCCTTAGACGCCTACACCGCACCCCCGCTACGCCCCTCGCGGGCGAGACCTCTGCGGCACGCTCGCGCGCCGTTTGCGTCGGTGGTGAGAAGACCGCCTCTGCGCCCCCCACATCCTCGACAACCCCTCGCGGCTGCCTTCCCACCACCCAGGTTTCGCGTGTCACGGGCCGTCCACCACACCACCACACCACCGCATCGGTCCCGCTGATAGGTTCAGTCTCAGCAAGGCACGGGCCATTTTGGCCGATTGCGTCAGGCCGTCATTTTTAGCCCTTGCGCCGTCGACAGGCGCGCAATCGATGTCTATTCGTGTGTCGAAAACCCGTCGGTTGTTGAGTCCGATCGTCGTGGTAGGAGGGCGTCTCATGAAGCGCAGGCGCGGCTCGCCCGATTGGATGACGCCCTCGAGGTTCGAAGCGCTGGTGCTCGAGGCCATCGAATCGATCCCGGCAGAGTTCCAAAAACACCTCGACGGGATCGATATCGTGATCGAGTTGGAGCCCGATGCCGAGACGCTGCGTGAGGTGGGTTGTGAGCCAGGCCAGGACACAATCTATGGCCTTTATCAGGGTTTTCCCCTATCCGAACAGGAAAGTGCCGGTGCTGTCTTGCCCAACGTGATCGTGATCTACTCGCGCCCGCTCTGCGAGGAATTCGGCGATGAGTATCACCTGCGCCGCGAGATCCGCCGCACCGTGATCCATGAAGTCGGCCATTTCTTCGGCTTCGACGATGCCGAGCTGGAGAAGAAGGGGTACGGATGAGTCTCCCCCCGGCTGCCGCCATGCCCGAAAGCGAAAAATCAAACGGCTCCGTCCGGGCGACGGGGCGAGCCTTCTCGCACGCCACTCGAAATTCTAACCTTGACGCAATGCAGGCCGACGGCGTCGAGCTGCTGGTTATCGGCGGCGGCATCACCGGCGCCGGCATCGCGCGCGACGCTGCGATGCGCGGGCTGCACGTCGGCCTAGTCGAGCGCGGTGATTTTGCTTCGGGCACCTCGAGTCGCTCGTCCAAGCTGATCCACGGTGGCCTGCGCTATCTTGCGCAGGGCGATATCTCGCTGGTGCGGGAAGCCGCCCGCGAGCGTTTCCGCTTGCGCAAAATGGCGTCACATCTGGCAGCACCCGAGCGCATGATGCTTCCGGTGTGGGGGCGTACCACTGCCGGCCTGTTGAAGCTGCGCGCCGGCCTCTGGGCGTTTGAGAAGATGGCGCCGATCGAAGAGAGCGAACTGCACGAAAGCTGGGGGCGGGACGAGACGCTGGCGCGGCTGCCGACGCTTGCCGCCAATGGGCTGCAGGGCGCGGTCGTCTATACCGAATACGTCACCGACGATGCGCGACTCACGCTGGAGACCCTGAAATCGGCGGAGCGCCACGGCGCGCTTTGCATCAACTACGCTCCGGCCATCGGGATTGAAATCCTCGGCACGCACGCTGTCACCAGCGGGAATGGAAAGAGTGCCGCACCCCGTTTCGGGGTGCAGATCCGCGACGCCGAGACGGGCGAGGTACGAAGGATCGAAGCCCGCTGCATCGTCAATGCGGCAGGCCCCTGGGTCGACGCCGTGCGTCAGCTGGCCGCAGGCGCTCAGCCGCGGATGCAGCTCACCAAGGGCATCCATCTTGTAGTGCCGCGCGAGCGGCTGCCGATCGAGCATATCGTCGTCATGCCGGCGGCTGACCGGCGCATGGTCTTTGCCGTGCCGCAAGACGACGTGATCTGGATCGGCACCACCGATACTTTCTACCCGACACCGCTCGAGCGCCCCGAGATCTCCCGCGCCGACGTTGATTACCTGCTTGAAGCAACCACCCGCGCCTTTCCGAGCTTGCGGCTTGGTGCGAACGATGTCACCGGCGCCTGGGCCGGCGTTCGACCGCTGGTGGCCGAGGAGGGCAAGAGTCCTTCCGAGATTTCGCGTCGCGACGAGATCGTCACCGAGTCGCCGGGCTTCTTCTCGATCGGTGGCGGCAAGCTCACGACCTATCGGGCCATGGCGGAGAAGGTGGTCGATGGCGTCGAACGGTGCCTGGAGCGGAGCCCGGGTCGCTGCACCACACACGAAGAGCCGCTGGTCGACTCGGAACGAAAGATCGCGATGGCACGTACCACGCTCGACGACGAGGGTATCGACGAGGCGATCGACACAGAATGTGCCTTGACAGTCGCCGATGTGCTTGAACGCCGCACCCGGGCCAATCTCTTTGCTGCCGACAACGGTATCGGTGATCTTGAGCGGGTGGCGACGCATCTGGGGCGCCGATTTGGCTGGAACGACGAACGGACAGCCCGCGAGATGGGCATCCATCGACAGCGCGTGGCGGAGGATCTTGCGTGGCGAATACCATCCTGAACACCATTGCAGCTCTTGAAGAGGCCCTGCCGGCGGGACGGGTGGTGCGCGACGAAGAGACGCTTCGCTCCAGGCGGCACGATTATTGGGGTTTGCAGGCCGTGCTCGATCGGGGCCCATCGGCGGCCCCGTCGCCGGCGGTTGTGGTTCGCCCGCAGAGCACCGACGAGGTCGCATCCGTGATGCGGATCGCCGACCAGCATCGGATGCCGGTGGTGCCTTTCGGTCTCGGCTCGGGCGTTTGCGGTGCCTTCCTGCCGGGGAGCGAGGCGCTGGTGCTGGATCTCGGTCAGATGGATCGGCTTCTGGACGTCGATGAAAAATCCCTGATCGCCTCGGTGCAGCCCGGTCTGCGCGGCAGCACCTTCGAGGCCGATCTGAATGCACGCGGCCTGACGCTCGGTCATTTTCCGCAATCGATTGGCGTTTCGTCGCTGGGCGGCTGGCTCGCGACCCGGGCATCGGGCCAATTTTCGACCCGCTACGGCAATATCGAAAACATGGTGCTCGGACTCGAGGTGGTCCTGGCGGGTGGTCGGGTACTACGTTGTGGCGCGACTCCGCGATCTTCGACCGGTCCCGATCTGAAGCAGCTTTTCATCGGCAGCGAAGGCACGCTTGGCGTCATTACCAAAATCGACCTGGCGCTCTGGCCCCGGCCTGATTGCCAGCAGGGTTTTGCGATGCGGCTGCCGAGCTGGGAGGCGGGTCTCGAGGTGACGCGCGAACTTTTGCAAGGCGGCTACCGGCCAGCCGTCCTGCGGCTTTATGATGGGATCGAGGCGCAGCGGAATTTTGCCGAGTGGTTTCCCGAACCGGCGCATCTGCTGCTCGTTCTCAGCGAGGGTCAGGAGAGCATGCGGCACGGTCTCGAACTCGAGGTCGAAGCGGCGCTGACGGCGTGCCTGGCGCAAGGCGGCACGCAGCTCGGCCGCGAGCCGCTCGACCATTGGCTTGGGCGGCGCAACCATGTTCCGTCGTGGGATGATCTGCTGGCGGCGGGCCTGGTCGTCGACACGATCGAAGTTTCGGCAACCTGGCGCAACGTTGCTCCGCTCTACGAGCGCGTGACCACGGCCATGGCGGCGATTCCGGGCATCCTGCAGGCTAGCGGCCATACCTCGCACGCCTATACCAGTGGCGTAAACATCTATTTCACCTTCGTCGGTCAGGCCACCGATCCGCTCGAGCAGGAGCGGATTTACCGGGCGGCCTGGGCGGCCACGATGGAAGCGACGCTTGGCTGTGGCGCCAGCATCGCCCACCACCACGGCATCGGTCGGGTGCGACGCGAATGGCTGCCACGCGAACTGGGCGATACCGGCATCGAGACTTTGCGCGCCGTGAAAGCGGCGCTGGACCCCAACGGGATACTGAATCCCGGCTGTCTGATCTGAATCTGCGAGACGCCCTGCCGATCGGGCGACGCGACGGCGGTGGCTCTGTGGTCGCGGTGTTCGTAGGTGTCGCAAAGCCCCGATCGTACAGAAAACCGCCTATCGGACGTTGCCGTGCCAGAGGCGCCGACGCCCGTATGCGGCTGTGCCATCAATTCACGAGTTCTCGTGCCGCGCTCCCGCCTACGCCGAAGGTCTGGGGACCAGCTTCCGGGCCTGGGGATAACCTGGCTGGCCGAAAATATTGATGGGATGGTTCATTTCGTCCCGCGTCGCGCTCTGACACCACAATGGCTTTCGAGGAAAAAAATCCCTGGGCGTACACCGAATGGGGGACGCGCCCGAGATCTCGGCTGGGGTAGAGCCCGCGCCGGGGCAAAGCACACAGCGCCCTGGATCGGGCCTATGAAGTTTTGGCAAGAAGAATAACCAACAGGAGAGCAACGATGCACCGGAATCAGTTCAAACAAGACCACGACACGCAACAACTCATTTCCGGGGGCCTTTGCGGCCTTTGCTCAGAGCGGCGGCGGCGGCGGTCTCTACGGTGGTGGCGGAGGAAACGGGTCCTCCGGCTGGGGCGGTAGCGGTGGCGGTGGCTCAAGTCTCGTCCCTCCCGGGGGCGCCACCATGACCGGCTTTCAGAGCGGGAACGGTCAAATCACGATCAGCTACGACGGCCTGCCGCCAGTCTGCGGCGATGGCACGCTGGGTTTGGGCGAGACCTGTGACGATGGCAACACTGTGGGCGGCGATTGCTGCTCGGCGACGTGCCAGATCGAGAGCGCGGGGACGGTGTGCCGGGCGGCCACGGGCGTGTGCGACGCCGTGGAGACGTGCACGGGTGCAGCGGCCACATGTCCGCTTGACGCCTTCGAACCATCGGGCGCGAGCTGCGGCAGCACAGCAGACACCACCTGCACCAACCCGGACACCTGCGACGGCAGTGGCATTTGTCAAGCAAATTATGAAACAACCGGCACGCTCTGCGAGGACGGGAATGCGTGCAGCACGGGCACCGTCTGCACGGCGTGTGTGTGCGGCGGCGGCACGACGACCGCTTGCGGCGCGTGCGAAGCCTGCACGGGCGCGGGCGGCTGCGAAGTGGCACCGCGCCAGGACTGCAAGCAGGTGGCGGATTGTGGGTCGCGGCTCAAGGTCTTCGACAACGTATTCGACCGGCGGGATGGGCTCGATTGGCAATGGACCGAAGGTGAGCGCACGACGCTCACGGATTTCGATGCACCGGGCAATGCGGCGACGGGAAGCGACTACGCGATGTGCATCTTCGGCGGCACGAGCGAAAGCCCAGCGCTGCTGCTCTCGGCAGAAGTGGCGCGAGGCACGGGCTGGCGGGCGCTGGGCGCAGGCGGGGGACGGGGCTTTCTCTGGAAGGGGCGTGGGCGAGGCCCAGCCGGGCCCGGGAGGGCCGCTCCGTCATCCCGCAAGGATAAGGGGAGCGGCCTCAAGAGCAAAGTAATTGAGGTCAGTACAAATGATGATCATGGGAAAAAACTTCGATGAACAAGATACAGAATCATCTTTCCCGGGCTGGAGCGCTGTCTCGTCCGCGCCGACGAGCACCTCCGGTGCGTTTACAGTCACGCGGAGCAGGCCAGGGTTGCTTCGATGCTCTCGGTCAATCGAAGGCGTTCGGGGCGAGGCCCGGTGCAGCTACGCCGCACGGGCCTTTCGGGAAGCGGGGACGAAGCGAATCTCAAGCCGCTTGTCGAGAGCGGTTGCAATGCGGCGAAGTGTGGCGAGTGAGTGCCCCTCGTAGTCGGCGTCCTCGAGTCGGCAGATGACCGAAGCCGTCGTGCCGACGAGCTTCGCGAGCGCCCGTTGGCTCAGGCCGGCCTTGGTCCGTAGCTCGTAGATGGCCTGCGCCACGTCGAGCCGGCCCTTCTCTTCCTGGTATGCCTTCTCGAACTCGACCGGCGAGCGCTTGGCGAAGTAGCGTCGGCGGATGATCTCGACTGCGTCGCTGGTCGACTGCTCTTTCTTGGCCATCGCTAGAGCCCTCCCGTATGAGTGTGGCGGGCCGGGTTCGCCTCGAACTTCGCCCTTCGCGCCAGAGCGCGGTCGATTTCTTGCGGAGGCACGCGTGCTTCCTTCACGAGACCATGGGCCAAAACCGCTGCGACGCTCTCGTGAAGGAAGTAGAGCACCCGGTAGTTCTGGCCGCGCATGCCGATGCGGAGTTCGTGGATTCCGTCGCGTAGCAGGTCGGCCTCGGGCCGCCTGAGTTCATGCCCGAACTCGGCCAGGCGCTGGATGCGAAAGAACGTCTTTTCGCGCACCTTGGCCGGAAGCGTCTCCAGCCAGTCCAGGACCGGCACGGCCCCATCGATTTCACGGTCGAGAACGACACGTGTTCGAGGCACCTCTTCTTCCTCCTGCCGACGCTGGCTACATTCGCAGATTTGCGAACATCACGCAACCACCCGCTTGACCTATTCGGGCGGCCCCATCACCTTCGAGACTGCTTGCGAAACATGACCTCGCTCATGACGCGCATCGCGTGTGGATCGCGTCGGCGGAGTCACCATCGGAGGGTTCGCTTCACGAAGCCGGAGCCGACGCCAGCCATTGCGCGAAAACCTCGATGGCTGCGAGACTTACCGTCGCAGTATGCCGCTGGAAGCCGAAGTCCTCTCGACCACGCGGGGGGATTTCGTACAAACCAGCCGCGGGAACTTCCGGCTAGAGCCCGGTGCGAAGCCCCGCCGCGTCGTCGCCAGCCTGAGCCCGGCCATTGGTGGCCGCAGGCACTGCCTCTGCTGCCGCCGCCCGTCCGACGCCCAATCGCGTCGCCGTCTCCTCGAACCATTTCAAGGTGGCGATCTCATCGACCAGGATCTCTTCCAGCAGGGCGCACGTCTCATGGTCGCGTTCGATCTGCGCGAGCACATCAAGGATCGGCTGCACAGCGGCCTCCCCCTCGGGCAGACGCTCAAGAAAAGCGCGCACCTTATCGGCATCGCGAATTTCTCTCGAGCGCAGCTTGGTGCGCGCGGTTTCGCGGAATTGCGCCGGCAGTTCCGCGCGCGGTGCGGCGCCGAGATCGCTGAGTCGGGCTGCGAGCAGCCGGGCGTGGGCATCTTCGCGTTCCCGGACGGCATGAAGTCCGCCGCGCAGCCGTGGGTCGGTCGAGACCTCGGCCCAAAGCGCGAAGGCCTCGGCGCCAAAAGCCTCTCCCGCCCGGAATTCGTCAATAAAATGAACCAGCATGCCGCGTTCGCTGTCGAACTGACGGCTGCCGCAGGTCCAGACGCGCGGCGGCGGTTCGGGGGACCGGACCTCGGTGGCGGCAGTCGCGACGGCCGGCGTTTCGCCAGTCGCGTCGACGCCGCTGTCGATCTCCCGAAGCTGCTCCTCGAAGAGGGCATCCGAGATCAGGCCCTTGCGGTAGGCCTTGAGAAGTTGACGGAGTTCGAACTGGCGGTTGGTTTCGGACATCTGCATTTCTCCCTGGGCTACCTCTCCTGCCTGCGCCTGATGGATGGGTCTGGTCAAGAGGTTTTGCGCGGAGTGCGTGTGGATTTCTTCAAGGAAGCGGCCTCAAACTTGAGCTGCAGCGAGCCGCCGGAGGCAGAGACCCAGGCCCGGCCTCCATGCAGCAGAACGCCGAAAAGAATCGCATCGGCGAGGGGTTTCTTCAGCTCGCGCTCGATCAGCCGCGCCATCGGGCGGGCGCCATAGAGTCGATCAAAGCCCTGCTCGGCCAGCCAGGCGAGGGCCTCGGCATCGATTTCGATTTCGACGTTCTTCTCGACCAGTTGCTGGCGCAACTCGGCCAGGTTCTTCTCGACCACGCGAGCGATGGCATCGGTTCCGAGGGCATCAAAATAGACGATCGAGTCGAGTCGGTTGCGGAACTCGGGACTGAAGGTGCGCTCGATCGCGGCTTGCGCCGAGCCCGCCGTCGCTGTTTGCGAGAAGCCGATCGCCCGGGCCGAAACCTCGCGCGCGCCTGCGTTGCTGGTCAGGATCAGGATCGCGTTGCGAAAATCGGCCTTGCGACCGGTGCTGTCGGTGAGGCTGGCGTGGTCCATCATCTGCAACAGGATATTGAAGAGGTCGGGGTGGGCTTTTTCGATTTCATCCAGCACCACCACCGCTTGCGGTGTTTTGCGGATGGCGTCGGTGAGCAGCCCGCCCTGGTCGAATCCGACATAGCCCGGTGGAGCGCCGATCAGGCGGGACACGGTATGTTTCTCCATGTACTCGCTCATATCGTAGCGCAATAATTCAACACCGAGCACACGCGCGAGCTGCCGCGCGAGTTCGGTCTTGCCGACGCCAGTCGGGCCGGCAAAGAGGAACGAACCCACCGGGCGTTCGCCGTGTCCGAGGCCCGAGCGGTGCAGCTTGATGACACTGGCGAGCTGGTCGATGGCATGGTCCTGGCCAAAAATGACGGCTTTCAGCGCCGGCTCGAGCTGGGTCAGCTCTTCGCGGGCCGAGTTGGAAACCGTCTTTTCGGGGATGCGCGCCATGCGGCTCACCACGATTTCGACCGCGCGATCGTCGATCGTATGCACGCGCTCGGCCTCGGGTCGTACCGCGTCGGCAGCACCGGCTTCGTCCATCACGTCAATGGCCTTGTCCGGCAAATGGCGATCGTTGATATGTTTGGCCGAGAGTTCGGCCGCCGCACGCAGGGCCTCGCCCGTATATTTGACCGCATGGTGGGCTTCGTAATGTGATTTCAGGCCCTCAAGGATCAGGATGGTTTCCTCGACGTTGGGCTCGGGGACGTCGATCTTCTGAAAGCGGCGCTCGAGTGCGCGGTCGCGCTCGAAAAACTTGCGATATTCGGCAAAGGTCGTCGCTCCGATGCAACGCAGCCGGCCGTTGGCGAGTGCGGGCTTGAGCAGGTTGGAGGCGTCCATCGAGCCGCCCGAAGTGGCACCGGCGCCGACGATGGTGTGGATCTCGTCGATGAAAAGGATGGCGCCGGGCCTTTCCTCGAGCGCTTTGAGGACGCTTTTGATGCGTTCTTCGAACTGACCGCGGAACTTGGTTCCGGCCAGCAGCGCGCCCAGGTCAAGCGCGTAGATATTGGCGTTTGCCAGTACCGCCGGCACCTGGCCTGCTTCCATTCGGGCAGCCAGACCATGCACAATTGCGGTCTTGCCGACACCCGGCTCGCCGACGAAAACCGGATTGTTTTTGCGACGACGGGCCAGCACATGCACCGTGCGCGCGATTTCGTTTTCCCGACCGACCAGCGGATCGGTCCCGCCCTCGCGGGCGAGCGCGCGCAGATCGGTCGTCCAGAGTTCGAGCGGATCTCCGGCCGCCTGGCCGTCTTCCGTAGACGACGCACCGCCCTCGGCATGCTCGTCCTCCGGCGAGGAAGGATGACCCGGGCTGCCCGGACTGCCGACACCGCCAACCCCTTCGGGATGCTGTCCATGCGAAATCCAACGCAGCACGCCGAGACGGCCGATGCCCTCCTGCTCAAGCAGCCAAAGCGCTTGACAACTCGGCTCGCGAAAAAGGGCAGCCACCAGCGCGGGGCCGTCGATCATCGGTCGGTCGGCACTCATGGCGTGTACAGCAGCGCGTTGCAGAACCCGCTGGATGCCAGGGGTTTCTTCGGGCTGTGAGGGTGAACCCGGCGGCAAAATTTCGCAGGCTTCGACCAGAAAGTGTTCGAGGCCGAGCCGCAGGCGTTCGATATCGGCGCCAAGCTCGCGCAGCATGCGCACCACTTCTGGATCGTCGAGAAGGGCGAGCAGTAGATGTTCAAGCATCAGATATTCGTGGTGGCGGCGGCGTGCGTCTTCGACAGCCCGGCGGAATGAGGCCTGCAAATCGGCGGAGGCTTGTGGTGGGGTCATTCGGGCTCCAGCGTGGTGAGCAGCGGAAACTCATTCTCTTCCGCGAGCGAACTCACCTGCCTCATTTTCGCGTCCGCGATGTCGAAAGGATAAATGCCGGCGACGCCGATTCCGTTGTGGTGCACATGAAGCATGATCTGCATGGCCTCGGGCTCGCTGCGATGGAAAATCCGCTCCAGTGCCCAGACCACGAACTCGCGTGTGGTGTAGTCGTCATTGTGCAGCAGAACCTTGAAGAGCTGTGGTCGCGCGACTTTATCGGCCGTTTTGGGCCGCGTGACAACTTCTGTTCCTTCTTCGCGCTCGGGCCGGGCCATTGGGCTTGAAGGATAACCACGCCGGCCGGGCGTCGCCAGAGTGCTAGAGCCGACCGTCGGCCGCCATGCTTTCCGCGACCAGCACGGCACCCTTGGCCGCCCCCATCTTGGTGTTGTGCGAGACCAGCACATAGCGCAGGCCGACCTCATCGAGCCGCAGCCGGCCCACCGAGGTGGTCATGCCGCCACCAGCTTCGCGATCGAGCCTGGGCTGCGGGCGGAAAGGATCGTCGTGCAGGGCGATCAGCCGCTCGGGCGCCGAGGGCAGACCGCGGGCGCAGAGTTCGCGGCCAAACGAGGTCAGGGCGTCCCGCACCGCGGCCAGATCGGTCGCCCGTTCGAGTTCGACGGTCACAGTTTCGGTATGCCCTTCTCGCACATTGGCCCGGGTGCAGGTCGCACTCACCACTACCGGATGCGGCTCGATGGTCTCGCCGACCAGCCGACCCAGAACCTTGCCGGTTTCCCAGGCGACCTTTTCTTCTTCACCAGAAATGAAGGGGATGATGTTATCAAGCACATCAAGAGCGGCGACACCGGGTGAACGCCCGGCTCCCGAGAGCCCCTGCATCGAGGTCATGATGACGCGCTTCAGTCCGAACGCGTCAAGCAATGGGCGCAGCGTCACCACCAGGCCCATGGTGGTGCAATTGGGCAGCGGGATGACGAAGCCCTTCCAGCCGCGTCGGCGTCGCTGGACATCGATCAGCGCGAGCTGGTCCAGATTGACGCCGGGGACGGCGATCGGCACGTCGGCGTCGCGCCGAAAGGCCGAGGCGGTTGAGAAGACCGGTCGATGCGCGGCGAGCCTGGGTTCGATTTCGCGGGCTGCGTCGCTTTCGATCGCGGCGAAGAAGATATCGACGCATTCGGGATCGATTTGCGAGGCATCCTGTACCGGCAGAGCGAGCACGGCGGGCGAGGGGGCGTCGTCGCAATACCAGCGCACGGCGCCGCTGGCGCGGTCGCGCAAAGCTTCACCGTAGGATTGCCCGGCCGAGCGCGAGGAGGCCGCAAGGGCCGTGATCTCGAACCAGGGATGCGCGTTGAGGGCGGCGATGAACTGCTGACCCGCGACCCCGGTGGCACCGATCACGGCGACTCGGCGGCGCGGAGGGGTGGATGTTTTCTCGGACGACATGGCGACCAATGGTCGTGACCGGCGGCGCTCCTGTCAACGGCCCTTCGTCGATCGTGGGGACGCGGGCGGGTTGCGGCGGACGAGCTGTGCCGCGCCCGACCCTTGATCGCGCCCGGAAGGCGCTGCTGCACCCGGAACTGGTCCGCCTGAAAGAGGGGTCACGCTACGACGCAGCCGAGGAAGACGCCATGCGGCGCACCTCGTCGACAATCTGACCACCAGGCTTCGCAATGCCGGCATCGCGACCGCCAAGGTGGACCTCTTCGAACTGGCTCTGCGGTCGCGGCCATCATCTCTCTGGTCCCAGAACGCGGCTGTGAACAAGTTTGCCGACGAGCGCCACGAGGGCAGTGAGAGCGATGCCCCAGGCCACGTCGACGGGGACGAGCAGCGCAGGCCAGTCCTTCAAGACGGCCCAGTTGGTGAGGTCGTAGGTCGCGTAGGTGACGAGACCAAGGGCCGCGCCGCGCCGAAGCGCCGCGGAGGGACTGCTGGAACCGATGACCGCGTGCACCACGACGGCGCCAATGTACATGGCATAGAAGAGCGCGGCCGCCGGCCAGAACACCTCGGGGCGCTTGAGCGGCCCGAGCATCGAATCGTAGAGCCCCCGCGCAACGACTCCGAGCCAGGTGATATCGAGCACGAGCATCGTCGCGGCCGCTGCGGTAGCCGCAGCGGCGATCGCGAGTGCCGATCGCGCCCGGCCATGGATCGGGTCATTCATCGCGCTGCGGCCGCGCTGTTCTTCGAGGCCACCCCGGCTTGCGCGTCGCGCTTGAGGTGCTGCGCCGCCACGGCAAGGAAGCGTTCGCGTGCGAAGCGATGGTCGACGACGGGGCGCGGATAGCTCTTGTCGAGCCACACGTCCGCAGCGCGCAGCACGGCCTCGGGTGCCTCCGACGGGTTGTGGATGTAGCGCGCCGGCATCTTCGCAAGCTCCGGCACCCAGCGGCGCACGTAGTTGCCCTCGGGGTCGAACTTCTCGCCCTGCGTGACGGGGTTGAAGATGCGGAAGTAGGGCTGCGCGTCGCAGCCGCAGCCGGCCGACCACTGCCAGCCGGCGTTGTTCTGCGCCCAGTCTCCATCGGTGAGGTACATCATGTAGTGCGCCTCGCCACGCCGGTAGTCGATGAGCAGGTGCTTGCAGAGGAAGCTCGCCGAGACCATTCGGGCGCGGTTGTGCACGAAGCCC
>VFKT01000248.1 GCA_009885395.1 Deltaproteobacteria bacterium
CCGGATCGCTGCACCGCCTGCCTCGCGCCGGGGAATGGCTGCGCTGGATGAACCACCTCTTCGGCTTCCTGCTTCTCGGCATGGCGCTGTTTTTTGTGCGCCATCTTTTGCCCGAGGTTGTTCTGCATTGGCTCGTGCCGGTTTTGATCGGCGTGGCCGCGATGTACCTCGGCTTTCTCGAAAGCTCGGGTCAGACGATGCGGGGCTTCACGACGTTTCGCCGCTTTGGCGGCCTGCTGGCGCTCTTGCTCGCCGCCTGGCTCGCCATCCCCGCCGCACCTGCCGCCAAGGCCGTCCTCTGGGAGCCGCTCTCGCTGAGTGCGGTCGACCGCGTGATGGGACAAGGCCGCCCAGCCGTGGTCGAGTTTTCGGCAGACTGGTGCGCACCATGTGTCGAGATGCAGCGCTCCACCTTCGTCGATCCCGCTGTCGTGGCAGAATCTCGCGAGGTGGCGATGTTGCAAGTCGATGTGACCGCCTCTGACGCCGCGGCCGATGCCCTGTTGCAGCGCTTCGAGATCGCGGGCGTACCGACGATGCTCTTCTTTGATGCCACCGGCCGTGAAATCGAGCGGCTCGTCGGCTTCGTCGAAACGTCCCGGATGCTTGAACTCTTGCGACGCATCCGCCGCGAAACGGATGAGACCGCCGGGGCTTGATTCGGCCCGACACGGCATGCGAACGCATGCGGCATGGGATCGACCGTTCTCGGCGCCGGCTCCTGGGGCACAGCACTCGCCATGCAACTCGCGCGTGCCGGCCACGCCGTTCATCTCTGGACGCGCGACCCCTCGCACGCCGAGGCGCTGCGCACCGACCGCGAGAACCGGCGCTATCTGCCCGGTCGGCCGCTACCGGCTGGGATCGAGCCGACGGCCGATCTTGAGTTGGCGCTGCACTCGGCAAAACGATTTGTCGTCATCGCCGTTCCGTCACACGCTGTTTTTGAGCTTGGCGCGGCGATCCGGGAGGATTTGCAGCCCGGCTGCATCCTGGTGAGCGCCGCAAAAGGCATCGAGGAAGGCACGCTGCGTCGCATGTCCGAGGTCATCGCTGACGCCACCGGCGGGGCGGCACCGGTGGCCGTGCTCTCGGGCCCGAGCTTCGCCGCCGAGGTCGCCGCCGAATTGCCAACCGTCGTAACGGTGGCGGCAAGCGACCCGGCCGTGGCCGAAGCCGTACAGCACGGTTTTTCATCGCCGATGTTCCGCACTTACTCAAGCGACGATGTGACCGGCGTCGAAATCGGCGGCGCGGTCAAAAATGTCATCGCTATCGCCACCGGCGTCAGCGACGGTCTCGGCCTCGGCCACAACGCCCGGGCCGCCATCATGACGCGCGGCCTGGCCGAAATCTCCCGGCTGGCCGAGCGGCTCGGCGGCAACCCCCGCACGCTTTCGGGCCTGGCGGGGATTGGCGACCTCATGCTGACCTGCACCGGCGACCTGTCGCGCAACCGCCGGGTCGGCCTGCGGCTCGGTCGCGGCGAGCCCCTGGCCGAGGTTCTGGGTGCCCTCGACCAGGTCGCGGAGGGGGTGCGCAACACGGTGGCGATCGACGATCTCGCCCATTCGCTCGATGTCGATATGCCGATCACGCTCGAGATGCGCGCCCTGCTTTTCGACGGAAAGCCGCCCCGCGAGGCCGTGGTCGATCTCATGGGTCGCCGCCTGCGCCGCGAATAAGAGGCCGGCCCGCCCACCACCTCCAACCTTTCGCCACGACGCCCGGTGGACTTGGCGAGGTCTGATCCCTAAAGGCCCCCGCCATGGCTGAGCGAGGAACCTGCAAAAGCGCTGATTGCGAAAAGCCCGTCGTGGGCAAGGGCTACTGCGCTCCCCATTACCGGAAGTGGAAGCAGGGCGAGCTTCCCAAGGCGCGTTACAAAACCTGCGTCGAGGAGAACTGTCTCGGCCGTCAGGTGGCGCGCGCCCGATGCGCGAAACACGCCGGAATCGAAATCCCCGTCGCCGCCGAGGCGGCAGCCGCGCCGAGCGCTTAGCCTGGCGATCCCAGGTCACGCGTTGACACGCTGAGCGTCGGATGGTTTTGTCCGCGCTCGTTCTGCGCTGGGCGGATCCCCGCTTGGGCGCCTCAGGACTCTCATCATGAAACGAACTTACCAGCCGAGCAACCGCCGCCGGAAGCGCACACATGGCTTTCGTGCCCGGATGTCCACCCCCGCGGGCCAAAACGTGGTCAAGAGCCGCCGCCGCAAGGGCCGCTGGCGGCTCACGGTCGAAATTCCGCCCAAGCAGCCGGGCTGAGCCGACGATGCCAGCCGGGGCCGAAGGCCTGCGGCGTGCGACGCTGCCCAAGGCCGCCCGTCTCCGCCGTCGTTCGGAGTTTCTCGGTGTTCAACGCACCGGCCAACAGATGCACGGGACTCATTTCGTCGTGCTGCTGCAGAGGAAGCCGGGCCCGCTGGCGCGGCTCGGCATCACGGTCTCCAAGAAGGTCGGCTGCGCCGTGGTGCGAAACCGGGTGAAGCGGCAGGTTCGAGAGACCTTTCGCCAGCACCGGCATCTGCTCCCGCAGGGCTTCGATTTCCTGCTCATCGCCCGAGATGGTGCCGGCTCGCAGGAGAAGCGCCAGTTGGCGGACGAGACTGCCGGTCTGCTCCTTCGCGCCGCGGCAAAAACCCAGCGTCCTTCCGGCGGCGCCCCGCTGAAAGAACGCCTGTGAGCGGCCCCGGTCGTCGCGCCCTTGACGGTGCAGATCTCGCGCCGCCACGTCGACTCGAAGCAACGCCCGTGCCCGGCGCCTATCGTCGCGCCGTTTTGCTTTTCTTGCGCTTGATACTGCAGGCCTGGCAGTTCATCGGGCTGACGCTTTTCGGGCCGGCGTGCCGCTTCGAGCCGAGTTGTTCCCGCTACGCCGATGAGGCCCTGCAAGCGCACGGGCCCTTGCGCGGGCTTTTTTACAGTCTTCGCCGTTTCGCCAGTTGTCATCCGCTTCACGCGGGCGGCTTTGACCCCGTGCCCGAAGCGCGGGACATACGCATCCCTTCCCCGGCCAGCCGGGCGAGCATCGAGGTCTGAGGTGGATCGCCGAACCCTGCTTTTTGTCGTCATCTCGGTCGGGATTCTCCTGGGCTACCAGGAGTTGGTCCTCGACCGGTTGGCCCCTCCGTCACCGATTGAATCATCGAGCGCACCGGGCAACCCGGATCCGGGCGCGAGCAGCCTGCCCGGAGCGGCGATCGCTCCCGGCTCGGAAGCGGCGGCAAATCAGCCCCCGGCGATCGACGACGTCATGGTGCAGGAGCAGGCGCCGGTCGAAGGCCGCCGCATCCTGGTCGAAACCGATCTTTATCGGGCTACTTTAAATACGGCCGGTGGCCGTCTTGAGAGCTTCGAGCTGAAGGGCTTTCGGCAAGAGGTCGCGGCCGGCAGCCCGCTGCTCCAGCTCGTCGTGCCAGCAGCCGAGGTCGCCTTGCCGCTCGGCGTGGAACTGCGCGGAGCTGAACTTTGGTCCGACGCAGGCGTGAGCTACGCCGCCGACCACGACAGCCTGACGCTCACCGACACCAATACGGGCACTCTCGAGCTCCGCGGTACGAGCAAGGGCGTGCTGCTGGTCAAGCGTTTCACCTTCCGTGGCGATGCCTATCCGATCGCACTCGAGATCGAGACTCCGGGCCCGGAAGGACTGCCCGAGAAGCTGCAACAGGACGGCCCGGATGGCAGCCCCCCCGCCTTGGCTCTGGTCTGGACCCGGGGGCCCGGCAGTACGGATGAGACGATTCTCGCACTCGAAGGCGCTGCGGCTTTGATCGGGGGCAAACTCGAGATCCAGAAACGAAGCGATTTGGAGACGCCCTTGACCTTCCCGGGGCCCGTCGAATGGGCTGGCATCGAGGACCATTATTTCCTCACGGCTGCCGCCCCTACCGGCGCCAACGCCGTCCAGGTTCGGACGCGCGGCAACGCCATCGAATCGCGCATCCTCTCGCCGCTGAGCGCAACCGGCCCGACTAGCGCCGAGTACCTGCTCTATCTCGGCCCCAAAGATCGCTCGACCCTGGTCGCCGCGGGCCACGATCTGCTGCGTGGGCTGAACCTTGGCTGGTTCGGCCCCATCTCCTTGCTGCTGCTCGATCTGCTGCTCTTTCTGCATCGCTTCTCGGGCAATTGGGGCGTCGACATCATCCTGCTGACGGTGCTGGTCAAGCTTCTCTTCTGGCCATTGACGCGGAAGAGCTTCGATTCGATGCGCCAGATGCAGAAGATCCAGCCGGAAATGGCAAAGATCCGGGAACGTTACAAAGACGATTCGGCAAAGATGAACCAGGAAATCATGGAGCTCTACAAGCGGCATAAGGTGAACCCGCTTGGCGGCTGCCTGCCGATGGTGCTGCAGATCCCGGTCTTCTTCGGACTCTACACGCTCCTCGCCAATACGATCGAACTTCGCCACGCGCCCTTTGGCTTCTGGATCCATGACCTCGCCGCGCCGGAACGCGTGATGATCCTTGGCATCGGCGTACCCGTGCTGACGCTGCTGCTGGGCGTCACCATGTTTGTGCAACAACGCATGACACCGGCCCAGGGCGACCCCACCCAGCAGCGCATCATGATGTTCATGCCGCTTATTTTCACCTTCATGTTCATCGGCTTTCCGGCCGGGCTGACGATCTACTGGCTGACCAACAACGTCCTCACCATCGCCCAGCAATGGCTCAACCTGAGGTCCCCGGGCAAGCCGTCGAGCTAAATCTATCATACACACGAAGCCTTTGCTGTACAAGGGCTTTGTGCGTATTGAGACAAAATTTTATACGAGCAAAGCGATGCAGCCGCCTTACCTCGCCGACACCATCGCCGCCGTAGCCACCGCTTCCGGGCCGGGTGCGGTCGCAATCGTGCGCCTGAGCGGGGTCGGCGCCCTCGACGTGGCCCGGCGCGTGCTGCGTACTCGGACGGGGTCGGCCATGGGGGCGAGCTTCTTCGAGTCGCATCGCGCCCGCGTGGCGCAGTTCGTCGACACCCGCACCGGGGGAGAAAACGTGCGCCACGCCGTCCTGGACGAGGTGCTGGTGCTGCCGATGCGCGCTCCGCGCAGCTATACCGGCGAGGATATCGTCGAAATCCACTGCCATGGCGGCGGCATGCCGCGACTCGTGCTGGCCGGCTGCCTCAGCGCCGGCGCCCGCATGGCTCGGGCGGGTGAGTTCACCGAACGGGCCTTTCTCAACGGCCGGCTGGATCTGGCGCGAGCCGAGGCGGTGTCGGCGCTGGTCAGCAGCCGCACCGCCGAAGCGGCTCGCGCCGCCTCAAACCAACTCGCGGGAGCGCTCTCGGAGCAACTCTCGCTCTGGCGCGAACAGCTCCTCGAGGCCCGCGCTCTGACCGAGGTCAGCCTCGACTTCTCGGACGAAGACCTGCCAGCAGCCCTCGAGAAGGATCTCGCCCGAGACCTGCGGATTCTTGGGGCTTCGGTCTCTGGGTTGGCGGCGACCTGGGAAGCCGGTCGGCGTCTGCGCGACGGTGCCAGCTTGGTCCTGCTCGGCCGACCGAACGTGGGTAAATCGTCGCTCTTCAACGCCCTCCTTGGACGCCCCCGCGCCCTGGTCGCGGCCGAGCCCGGAACCACCCGGGATTGGATCGAAGAAGAGGTCGAAATGGGCGGCGTGGCGGTGTTGCTGCGCGACACCGCCGGCGTACGGACGGCGGCCGAAGGCGTCGAGGAGGCTGGCATCCAGCGGAGCCTGGAACTCGCCGCGAGCGCGGACCTGGTCCTGCTTCTGCTCGATGGCTCGAACCCGCTTGACGCGAACGACCGGGTGCTTCTCGAGGCCTCGCAAAAGTTGCCTTGTTTTTTGGTATGGACGAAGGCGGATCTGCCCGCAGACGTTTCCGCTCGGGAGGCCCTCGGCTTGCCGGTCGCGGCCGGGGCCTCCGCAAGGCAGACCCTCGGCTTGCCGGTCGCCGGCGAAGTCTCTGCTCTCTCGGGGCTCGGTCTCGATCCCCTGCGGGGCCAGATTACCGCCCATCTCCTCCGCTCGACCGAAAGGGACGGCCTGATCGTCCTTCACGAACGCCATGCCATCGCCCTTGAGCGTGCCGTCAAACATCTGAACTTCGCGCAGGGGATTCTTGAATCCGGGCGCGATCTTGAGCTTTGTGCGATCGAACTGGGATCCGCCATGGCCGCACTCGACGAAATCCTCGGCCGATGCGATGTCGAGGACCTGCTCGATCGGGTCTTTTCACGCTTCTGTATCGGGAAGTAAGTCTGGGACGGGCCAATGGCCCAGGACTGTTTCACATGAAACAATTTGATGTCATCGTCATCGGTGCCGGCCATGCCGGAATCGAAGCCGCCCTTGCCGCGATCCGGCTTGGGGCCGAGGTCCTGCTCCTGACCTCGAACCTCGACCATATCGGCCAGATGTCCTGCAATCCGGCGATCGGAGGTGTCGGCAAGGGGCATCTGGTGAAGGAGATCGACGCGCTCGGCGGCGAGATGGGCGTTGCGATCGACGAGACCGGCATCCAGTTCCGGACGCTCAATACGCGCAAGGGTCCAGCTGTGCGCGCAACCCGGGCACAGGCCGACAAAGCGCTCTACCGCCAGCGGATGAAATGGCGCCTCGAACAGACGCCCGGCCTACGCTTGCACCAGGGGATGGCAGAAAAGTTGATTGTCGACGGCCAGCGCGTGATCGGCGTGGTGACGGAGCTTGGAACGACCTTTCTGGCGAGGGCGGTGATCCTCACGACCGGCACGTTTCTCCGGGGCTTGATGCATGTGGGCGAGCGTCAGCATGCCGGAGGCCGGGCCGGCGATCTTGCCTCGGCCGGCCTGAGCCAGCACCTGGAGCAACTCGGTCTGCCGGTGGGGCGGCTCAAGACGGGCACCTGCCCGCGCCTCGATGCGCGCACCATCGACTTCTCGAAACTCGAGGTCCAACCCGGCGACGCAGCGCCAACCCCTTTTTCGTTCCGCTCGCGCGGGCTCTCGCAGCGTCAGGTCCCCTGTCATATCACTTGGACCGGCCCCGAGACCCACGCAATCATCCGACGGAACCTCGAACGCTCGGCGATGTATTCCGGCCGGATCTCAAGCCGTGGCCCGCGCTACTGCCCCTCGGTCGAGGACAAGATCGTCCGGTTTCCCGACCGCGAGCGGCACCAGATTTTTCTCGAGCCCGAAGGCCTCGATACCTTCGAGATTTATCCCAACGGCCTTTCCACCTCGCTCCCTGTCGATGTGCAGATCGAGATGGTCCACAGCATCCGAGGGCTTGAAGAAGCCGATATCGTCCGACCGGGCTATGCGATCGAATACGATTTCGTCGACCCGAGAAGCCTCAAGTTGAATCTCGAGTCGAGCCTCCTCGAGGGGCTCTTCCTGGCCGGTCAGATCAACGGCACAACGGGTTACGAAGAAGCGGCAGCCCAGGGTTTGATGGCCGGCATCAACGCCGTCCGCAGCGTGCGCGGCGAGCCGCCCGTCATCCTGGGGCGCGCTGAGGCCTATATCGGGGTGATGATCGACGATCTGGTTTCGCGTGGAGTCGGCGGCGAGCCCTACCGCATGTTCACCTCACGGGCTGAATACCGTCTACTGCTGCGCGAGGACAACGCCTTCGGGCGCCTCGGAGCGAGGGCCAAAGAGCTTGGCCTTATCGACCACGAAACCCTTGAGCGACAGGCCGATCTTGCGCAGGAAGCAAAGGAACTCCTCGCCCGAATGGCCACCACGGTTCTCCGCCCGGATGAGCACACCAACAGCCTGCTTACCGCTCTGGGCACGGGAGTGCTGCGACAATCGGCACGTGCCATCGACCTATTGCGACGTCCGGAACTCGATTGGTCCGGCCTCCGAGAGTTGGGCGTCGAGCTCCCCGAGGGCACTGAGACCCGGCACATCTCATTGCTGCTTGATCTCAAATATGCCGGCTATATCGAGGTTCAACGGGAACTGGCGGTACAGCTTGAGGGTCTTGATGCGACGCCGATCCCGACCTGGTTGGATCTGACGACCTTGCCAGGGCTCTCCTCGGAAGTGCGCGAGCGCCTCGCGCGCAGCCGCCCGGAAACCCTCGGCCAGGCCGCCCGCGCGCCGGGGATCACGCCGGCCGCCATCTCGACGATCGCCGTCCACCTTCGACGACGGGCTGGAGACCGTGGCGTTGGCCGGCGCTGAGCCGGCTGGGGTTTCCTGAAGGTCACGCCATGTCGGATTGGAAGCTGCGAGCGCTAGACGAACTCGAGATTGTTTCAACGGAAACAGGCGTGCCTCTGAAGGCCGTCGTCCGTTCCCGCCTGGCCGGCTATCTCGCAGAACTCGAGATCTGGGGGCCTCGTCTTGATCTGGTCGGCCCCGCTGAGTTCGAACGATTCGGGGCCCGTCATCTCGGAGACGCCTGGGCAGCGCTGCCCGTGCTGGAACGACACCTTGCCGGACGGATCCCGAGGCTGCTGGATGTCGGGAGCGGCGCTGGAGTCCCCGGAATCCCGGTGGCGCTCGGGCTTGAGCTGGCGCAGGCAACTCTCCTCGAACCGAGGCAAAAACGGGCCAGTTTCCTCCGGGCGGCGGCCCGCGGCATCGACGGCTGTGCTTTCGACGTGCTTGGGGCACGGAGCGAAGCGCTGGTCACCGAAGGCCAGACCTTCGACGTGGTTCTCACCCGGGCGACCTTTTCCCCCGATAAATTGGCCGCGGCCTGCCTGCCGCTGCTGCGGGTTGGCGGAATTCTGATCGCCTGGGTTTCCTCAGCGACTGCGGCTGCTGGCCTCGCAGATCCCCTGCTGGGAGCAGCCGAGATCTTGCGGTCCGACCCGACCGGCTCGACGACGCTCGCGATCTGGCGCAAAGGCTGATTCTTTCTCTCGCGCTGCCCCACGTTTCACGTGAAACATCGCTCTCCCGCAAGCCCGGCGGCCTGCCATCGTCCCGCTCAGCTTCGCTCACCACCCTCGCCGAAAAACTCTTCTGCCAGGCCCAACCTCAGCCAGCCTTCCCACCGCCCAGAA
>VFKT01000391.1 GCA_009885395.1 Deltaproteobacteria bacterium
ATCGGCCTGGTCGCGGCGTGCAGCTTTCCGGCGCCGCGCGGTTCGCAGATTTTCATTGACCAGAGCGCGCGGGCTCTCGAAGCGGTTGGTGTCGAAGTGCATCTGGTGGCGCCGCGCGGCCCCGAGCAGGAGGCCCTGCCTTATCGCGCGCACGGGCTCTGGTCGCTGCGGGCGGTGCGTCCGAGGCTGACTCTCGCAGGAGTGTCTCTTCTCGCGCGGCCGGTCTTCGATCTCGCTCTGGCCGTTCGTCTTGAACGGGTGGTGCGACGCCAACGACTCGACGTGCTGCTGGCGCATAATTACGAAGGTCTCGCCGCGGCACTGGTGGTCAAAGCGTGGACGGGCGTGCCCGTGGTCTACCACGCCCATAACGTGGCCGAGGATGAATGGCCCTGGCTGGTGGGCGGATCACTGCGGGAGCCGATCCGGCGGCTTGGCCGATGCTTCGATGGCGCGCTACCGCGTCGGGCCGACGCCGTGGTGGCGCTCTCCGAGGATGTAGCCAAGCACCTAATCGATCGCGGTGCCGATCCGCTGCGGATGCACGTCATCCCGCCCGGCCTCGATGCCCGGCCCTTCGTGGCTTGGCGATGCCGGAAACGGAAGGCCCGTGTGGTGTTTTCCGGCAACCTCGACGCCTACCAAAACCTCCCCGTTCTTCTTGACGCTTGGCGAAGAGTTCATGCGGTCGTTCCCGGGGCTGAACTTCGCATCGTGACCCATGCCGGCGAACTGAGGCGGGCGAAGCGGCTGGCGGCGGTCCCGGGGGTTCATCTGGTTTGCGCCGATGCGCTACAGGACGTGGCGCGGGAACTCGGTGCCGCGGCCGTCGGGGTGTCGCCGCGACAATCCTGGTCTGGTTACCCGATCAAGACATTGAACTACATGGCCGCGGCGCTGCCGACGGTGGCGATGCAGGGGGCGGCAAAGGGTCTGCTTGCCGGCGTCACGGGTTGGGTGGTCGAGGAAGAGAGCCCAGCGGCTCTTGCCGCAGCGCTTTGCGAAGCGCTGCAAGCTCCCGAGCTTTGCCGCCGCCGGGGTGAAGCCGCAGCCCAGAGGCTGGAGCGCCACCACGCCTGGCCGCAGCTCGCCGAGCGCTTGATGGGTGTGGTGGGTGCAACACTCGCAATGGATGGCGTCACAACGGCCCGACCCAGGGCAGTGCTGGCCCGTGCCGCCCAGACCTGAGGGAAATTCTTTTTAAGGGCTTTGTCCCGCCTGGTGGGAGGGTTCGACAATCCTTGCTTCCGCGAGCAGCGAGAACCCGCTAACCTCGGCAGCCGTGCCCTTGCTCCAACCTGAACTCCTGCGAGATATCGACGAAACCACCAGAGGCCTCGGCGAGATCCGCCGCCGTCTGGCTGCGGCGGGCTTCAAGGACGTCGACGAATTGCTGGCGCTGGCCGATCGGCTTCGCGAGGGGATTGGCTCGTTCGCTGGTGGCGAGGTCGAGGAACTACTCGGGAGGGTGCGGGCCACGGTGGTCAGCCTCCTCGAAGCCCGCTCGGTTTTCGAGGAACTCTCGAGGATGAAACAAGCGGCCCTCCGAGCCGATCGCGATCTCGATCCACCGGTTTGATCCGGTCTGGGTCGCTTGGTACCTGCAGGATCATGGAGGCAACAGCCCAGACCCCGCCGCTGCTCGAGTTCCTTGAGATGCTTGTCCGGCCGGACAACATCCCCATCATCCTGATGTTGGTGCTGGTGTTCTGGTTTACTTACGTCGGCCTCAAGGAGGCCCGAAAAAACGATCAGCTGATCCGCGAAGGCCGCGCCGACGAGGTTCTGCGTCGCATGCAGGAATAGCGGCGCTGCCGCATTAGAATAAGGATTTTCGTGCCGTTTACGATCATCGCCGAGAATTGCACCGGTTGCAGCGCCTGTGAGCAGCGCTGCCCGACGCGCGCCATCAGTGGCGACCCAAAGAAAGCGTATTTCATCGAGGCCTCGCGCTGTATCGATTGCGGTGCTTGTGGGGTGATCTGTCCCGATGACGCGATTCTTGACACCTGGGGCAATATGACCAGCGTGTTCAAGAAGCCCCAGCGTCCGGTGGCGATCGTCCATCCCGACAACTGCAACGGCTGCGGCGTCTGCGTCGATGTTTGCCCCTTTGACTGTCTCGGTCCGGCTCCGGGTAACCAGACTCAATACCTCGGCAAGGTCATCGTCAACGAAAAAACCTGCGTCGGCTGCCGGCTTTGTGAAGAGGTCTGCGGCTGGGAGGGCATCTACATCATGCCCCACGAGGAGAAAGCACCCTTCCTCGAGAGTCTCGGCCACAGCGTCGAAGACTACGACGGCACCCGAGCCGGCCTCGGCGAGTAGCGGAGGTTCTTGCTCCCGGCTGGTCTTGCCGCGCTGGCGGCTAGATCACCTTGTTCAGCGGGTATTCGATGATGCCGCTCGCCCCCGCCCGGATCAGCTGCGGGATCAGATCGCGGACCGTGGTCTCGGCGATCACGGTTTCGACCGAATACCAGGGTCGACCACCGAGATGGGCTGCCGCGGCCAGGTTGGCCACCGTCGGTGCCGTCAGGCTGGGCAGCAGCGCAAGCACGGCGTCGAGCAGATCGGCGGGGCAATTGAGTTTGAGCCCGACCTGCCCACGCGCTTCGAGTGCGCCGCGCAAGAGCAGGGCGATTTGTTCGAGCTTCTCGCGCCGCGCCGGATCCGCCCAGGCGGCGTGGTTCGCGACGAGTTGCGGTCGCGAGGTCAGCAGTTCGGCCACGATGCGCAATTTGTTGGCGCGCAGGGTCGAGCCGGTTTCGGTGACGTCGACGATCGCATCGACCAGGCCTTCGGCCACTTTGGCCTCGGTCGCACCCCAGGAAAATTCCAGATCGACCTCGACCCCGCGCTCGGCGAACCAGCGCCGGGTGACCCCGATCAGCTCGGTCGAGATCCGTTTGCCGGCAAGATCTTCGGGGCGACGGACCGGTGAGTCGTCGCGGACCACGAGCACCCAGCGCGTGCCCTGGCGGGTCACTTTGGAGTAGACCAGATCGGCGACGACATGGAGGTCGGCCTTGTTTTCGAGAATCCAGTCGAAACCGGTGATGCCGGCGTCGAGGGAACCGTTCTCGATGTAGCGGGGCATCTCCTGCGGCCGCATCAGGCAGCAACGGATGGCGGGATCGTCGATGTTTGGGAAATAGCTGCGCGAGCTGTTCTGGATCGACCAGCCGGCATGGGCGAAAAGTTCAAGAGTTGGTTTCTCGAGACTGCCCTTGGGGATGCCGAGTTTAAGCAAAGGTTCGATGCTCATTTTTTGCCAACGTAGACCTGGTCCGGGTCGAAGATGCGTTTCTCGACGATCTCAAGACGTCCTTCGTCGGCCTGGCGGAAGAAGCACGAACGATAGCCGAGATGGCAGGCCGCCCCGCCGATCTGCCGGACCTTGAGGAGGATGGTGTCGCGATCGCAGTCGAGGCGGATTTCGGCGACCTCCTGCACATGACCCGATTCCTCGCCTTTGCGCCAGAGACGCTGGCGCGAGCGGCTATAATAACAGGCTCGTCCGCTGGCGAGCGTTTCTCGCCAGCTCTCCTCGTTCATCCAGGCCAGCATCAGGATTTCGCCGGTCTCGACGTCCTGCGCAACCGCTGGCAACAACCCGCCGGCGAAAGCCGGTTCGGCCGGTGCCCCGCTCGATCCGCTCGCGTCGCTCATGGTTCCTGCGCCAGGAGGGCCGTCTCGAGTTCGTGGATGCGCATCGCGAGTAGCGCATTACGCTGCTTGAGACGCAGCTCGTCCTGGGCCGTCAGCGCGACCACCGCGTCGGGATCGCAGGGCGGCACGAAGCGCACCTCAGGGAGCACCGGACCTGGTGGCAGCGGCGGGCGGGCCGCCGCGCAACCGCTGAGCAGCGACCCGGCGAGCAGGACGGCGCTAGCGCATTTCCTGCAGAATCCGGCCACGCCGCCTTGCTTACCGCGCCGTCGGCTGAACGCAACGCGTTGCAATGGTCAGAGGCGGTGGTTGTTGGTACGGGCGTCGAGGGTGAGACTCGCCGACATTGCTTCCCGCATCGGTGCCCAACTCGAGGGTGATCCAGAGCTTGATATCGTCGCGCTCGAGCCGCTTGATCAAGCCGGGCCGGGCTCCCTGAGTTTTTTGGCCAACCCCAGATACGCCGGATTGCTGGCGACCACCCGAGCCTCGGCGGTCATTATCGGGCCAGAGGTGAAGGGCCCGGGCTGCGCGGTTCTCCGCTGCGGCGATCCCTATCGGGCCTTCGGTTCCGCGGCGGCACTTTTTGCCCACGAGACCGCGCCGGAGGAGGGCCTCGACCCGAGCGCTAGCGTCCATCCCGAGGCGGTGCTTGGGGTCGGGGTCCGGATCGCGGCGCGGGTCGTCGTTGGCGCGGCTGCTGTGGTCGGGGCCAGAACCATCCTCCATCCGGGTGTCGTCCTTTACCCCGGAGCCAGGGTTGGCGAGGATTGCGTGGTGCACGCCAACGTGGTCGTGCGTGAGAGCGTGCTCATCGGCTCGCGTGTTGTCGTCGGTGCCGGCGCGGTGCTCGGCAGCGAGGGCTTTGGTTATCTGCCGCTGCCGGGTGGTGGAATTGCGCGCTTGCCCCAGATCGGTGGCGTATCGATCGAGGACGAGGTCGAGATCGGCGCCAACACCACTATCGACCGGGCCGCGATCGGCTTCACAAGGGTGGGACGCGCCACGAAAATCGACAATCTCGTGATGGTCGCACACGGCTGCCGAATCGAAGAAGAGGTTTTGATCGCGGGCCAGGTCGGTCTCGCTGGCAGCACCCAGATCGGGGCACGGACGCAGCTCGGCGGTCAGGTCGGCAGCGCCGGCCATCTGCGCATCGGCAATGACGTTCGGGTCGCGGGGCAGTCGGGCATCGTCGGGGATATCCCCGACGGCGCGACGGTGGCCGGCCTACCGGCCGAGGATGCCGTCCGCTGGCGACGGGTGGTGACGGCCTTGCGCCGCCTGCCCGAGCTTTTGCGCCGCGTCCGGCGACTCGAACGATCGCTTGAGGGCGCCGCTGGCGACGAAACGTCTCAAGATCGTTGAATTCGGCTCGCCGAACCCTAAGCTTCCACCATGCGGATTTCACTCGCGAGCCTGAGCGAAGAGAGCCAAACCTTTGATCTCGAGGCTCCAGCAGCAGCGATTGGTGAACGGCTTGAAACGGGTGAAGACGCGGCCCTCAGGGTGCGGGAGCCGGTTCGCGCCAGAATTGAGGCCTACCGGGCGGGCGATGATGTCGTGGTCGCCGGGGCGGTCGAAACCACGTTCGTCGGCGTCTGTGCGCGCTGCGCCGAAGCTTTCGATCTGCCGCTAAAGGCCCCCATCCAGATCCTTCTCGTGCCCCCCGGCAGCGTCGAGCAGGAGGATCTGGACCGGGGTGAGGGCGCTGTGGCGACCCTCAGCGGGGAAGAAATCGACCTGACTCCCCTCTGTTTCGACCAACTCCTGCTGGCAATTCCGAGCCGTCTGCTATGCGACGAGGCGTGCCTGGGGCTTTGCCCTTGGTGCGGGGCGAACCGGAACAGCGAACATTGCGACTGCCGCCCGCCGGACACCACGGCGAGCCGGCGGCTTGCAAGCCTGGCGGAGCAACTTTCGGCGCATAAGCGCCGAGGTTGAGCGCGAAGCCGGGCGAGAATAAAGATAGCGACGAGGACGAGGTCATGGCGGTACCCAAGCGAAGGACATCGGTCAGCAAGAAAAACATGCGCCGCGCACATGATGCGTTGGTGGCGCCGCAGTCGGTCGTTTGTCCAGGTTGCGGCGAGCCGAAGCAGCGCCATCGCGCTTGTTCAAAATGCGGCGTGTACCGCGGCCGCAAGGTCATCGAGGCTCGCAACGAATAGAACTGCAGCCGCGTCGACACGCGGCTTGGCCCAAGGTTCAGGCGGGAAAGGCATGAGCCGCGTTGGTCTGCTCTGCCCCGGGCAAGGGGCCCAGCAGGTCGGGATGGGCCTTGCCTTGCGCCGCGACTTTCCCGAGGCCCGACGCGTCTTTGAAGAAGCGGATACGGCGCTCGGGCTAGGTTTGGCCGCGATCTGCGCAGAAGGCCCCGAGGCGCTGCTCACCGACACGCGCGTGGCCCAGCCGGCCCTCCTGACGCATTCTGTGGCGGTGGTTCGCGTGCTCGAAACCGAGCAGGGGCTCGAAGCCAGCGTTGCGGCCGGGCACAGTCTCGGCGAGTGGTCGGCTCTTGTCGTATCGGGCGCATTGGACCTGGCCACCGCAGTGGTTGCGGTACGGCGCCGCGGCGAGTTCATGGCCGAAACCGCCGGGGCGGGGAAGGGCGGCATGACGGCGCTCCTCGGCGGTGAAGTCGAATTGGTGCAAGAGCTTTGTCTCGAAGCTTCGTTGGGCGACGAGGTCGTGGTCCCGGCGAACTTCAATGGCGGCGGACAGATCGTGGTTGCCGGCCATATCGATGCTCTGCTGCGGCTGGAATCGCTGGCTTCGGCGCGGCGCATCCGTTGCACCCGGCTTCGCGTCAGTGCAGCTTTTCACTCGCCCCTGATGGCTGTTGCGGCGCAGCGCATGGAAGCGGTGGTCGGCGCTCTGATGCTGCGCGACCCGCGTTTTCCGGTCCTCAGCAACGTCGACGCAAAACCGCATACGAAGGGCGAGGACTTCCGAGAGCTCCTGGTGCAGCAGATCACCCAACCGGTGCGCTGGCAGGAATGTGGCGAGCGGATCGCCGGGTTGTGCGACGTCGCACTTGAAATTGGGCCGGGTCGAATCCTTGCCGGACTGATGAAGCGGATCGCGAGAGGGCTGGTTTGCCGGCCTCTCGGTGAGCCTGGCGAGGTCAGGGACTGGCTTCTGGAGAGCGGAGGGATCTCGGTATGAGCGAGCGCGATTTCAACGGCCGGGTTGCGCTGGTGACGGGGGCGTCGCGCGGAATCGGCCGCGCGATTGCGCTCGAACTGGCCGACCGCGGGGCTTGCGTCGCTCTGAATTTCTCCTCCCGGAGCGACGCCGCAGCCGATGTTGCCGCCGAGATTGCAGGACGCGGCGGCGAGAGCCTGCTTCTGCCCTTTGACGTCGCCGATCCGGCTGCGACCACAGGCGCGATCACCGCTCTTGCCCGGGAGCGCGGCCGCCTTGATATCCTCGTCAACAACGCCGGGATCACGCGGGACGGTCTGGTTCTGCGCTATCGCGATGAGGATTGGCAGCGGACAGTCGATGTGAATCTTGCCGGTGTCTTCCACTGCGCGCGGGCCGCGCTGCGACCGATGCTGAAAGCCCGTTATGGCAGGATCGTCAATCTCAGTTCGGTAACGGCGCGCCTCGGCGGAGCTGGCCAGGTGGCCTACGCCGCGACCAAGGCTGGCATAGAGGGATTGACGCGTGCGCTCGCCCGCGAGGTCGCCTCGCGCGGTGTGACGGTGAACGCGGTTGCTCCCGGCTTCATCCGCACCGAAATGACCGCGGCACTCGGCGAGGAGATGCTCGCGGCTTTTCTGGCTGCGGTGCCCATAGGGCGCGCCGGGGAACCCGAGGAGGTGGCCCGCGCGGTCGCCTTCCTGGCGGGCGAGGGGGCCGGCTATATCTCGGGCCATGTGCTGGCGATCGACGGCGGGATGGCGGGTTGAGGTTGGCTTTGGCGGTGGCGGGGCCGGATCGGACTCGTTACACGGGCACATTCGCGACTCATAGGGTCAGCAGGGAGGGGTGTGATGGCGTCGGAGGTTGAGGCAAGAGTCAAAGCGATCGTCTGCGAGCAGCTCAGCGCGACCGAGGACGAGGTCACGCTGGAGTCGTCGCTGGTCGACGATCTCGGTGCTGATTCGCTCGATATCGTCGAGTTGGTGATGGCACTCGAAGAGGAATACGAGATCGAGATCTCGGAAGAGGACGGCGAGAAAATCCGCACCGTCGGGGATGTGGTCACCTACGTCCAAAGTCACAAATGACCGTCCGCCTCTCATCCTTGAGGGAGGCTGATCCGGCGATTACCGAGTTGATCGCCCGCGAGGCTCGGCGGCAGGAGGAGAATCTCGAGCTGATTCCCTCCGAGAATGCGACCAGCGTGGCTGTGCTTGAGGCGCAGGGATCGATTCTCACCAACAAATACGCCGAGGGCCTGCCCGGGAAGCGCTATTATGGCGGTTGCGAGCACGTCGACGAGATCGAACAGATCGCGATTGACCGTGCCCGCTCCCTCTTTGGAGCCGAGTTTGCCAACGTGCAGCCGCATTCCGGTTCGCAGGCGAATATGGCGGTGTATTTCTCGCAGCTTCAGCCGGGAGACCGCATCCTTGCGATGGATCTCTCCCACGGCGGCCATCTTACGCACGGCAGTCCCGTCAATTTTTCGGGCAAGTTCTTCGAAGCGACGCACTACGGGGTGCGTGAAGACGACCAGCGGATCGATATGGCGACGGTTGCCGAGCTTGCTCGGCAAAGCCGACCGAAGCTCATCGTGGCTGGACATTCGGCCTACCCGCGCGAGCTCGACTTCGCCGCCTTTCGGGCGATCGCCGACGAAGTGGGTGCAAAACTATTGGTTGACATGGCACATTTTGCCGGTCTGGTGGCCGCCGGGGTGCATAGCTCTCCCGTCCCGCACGCCGATTTTCTCACCACGACGACGCATAAAACCCTGCGCGGGCCGCGCGGCGGGCTCATCCTGGGCCGCGCGACCGAGGCCCGGGCGATCAACGCGTCGGTCTTCCCCGGCAACCAGGGCGGGCCCCTGATGCACGTCATCGCAGCCAAAGCAGTGGCGCTGGCAGAAGCGGCGACGCCGGAGTTTCGGGTCTACCAGCAGCAGGTGGTTGCGAATGCGCGCGCGCTGGGGGTGGGGCTGATCGAACGCGGCTTCCGGCTGGTCTCGGGTGGCACCGACAACCATCTTCTACTTGTCGACTTGCGTGCCTCTGAGGTGACCGGTCGGATCGCCCAGGAGACCCTCGATCAAGCGCGGATCACAACGAACAAGAATACAGTCCCCTTCGAGACGCGTTCGCCTTTCGTCACCAGCGGAGTTCGGCTGGGCACCCCGACCGTGACGACGCGCGGTATGCGCGAGCCGGAGATGGTCGAGATCGCCGATCTCATCTCAAGGGCGCTCTCTGCGATAGGCGACGAATCCACGCTCGCCGCCATCGCGCGAGACACCACCAGTCTTTGCTGCCGCTTTCCTCTCTACGGCGGCTGAGCGGATCGCCAAGGATCTGCAATGAAATGCCCGGGCTGTCGCGCCCTGAACAACCGGGTGATCGATTCACGGTTGGGCAAGGAAGCCGATGTGATCCGGCGGCGACGCGAGTGCGAATCCTGCACCCGACGCTTCACCACGTATGAGCGGATCGAGGAATATCTTCCGCTGATCGTCAAGAAAGATGGCAGACGGGAGCCTTTCGACCGTCTGAAGATTCTGGCCGGCCTGACCAAGGCCTGCGAGAAGCGCCCCGTGGGAGCGGAACAGATCGCCACTACGGTCGATTCGATCGAGCGCGCGATTCTCGATCGCGGCGACAAAGAGGTGGTCAGCACAGCCATCGGCGAGGCGGTGATGGCATCGCTGCACGCTCTCGATACCGTCGCCTACGTCCGGTTCGCATCGGTCTACCGGTCCTTTCAGGACATCGATGAATTCATGGGTGAACTCGAGGGTCTGTTGCGCGAGCGACGGCCCGGACCTGGCGCCGTGAAGGATCGTGCCGCGCGCAAGGCGAGCGGAGGGCGCTCACGCCCGCGCCCGTGAAGAGCGGTGCTCGGCCGAGCCCCGTAGTCGACCACCCCAGCACGGCCGACGCCCGCTGGATGGCCGAGGCTCTCGCGCTGGCCCGTCGCGGCCTGGGTCGCACCCATCCGAATCCGGCTGTTGGCGCCTTGTTGGTGAAGGCAGGAAGGGTCATCGGGCGAGGCTGGCATAAACGGGCGGGTGAGCCCCACGCAGAGATCGTGGCTCTTCGTGAGGCCGGTGGCCGTGCTAAGGGCGCGACTCTCTACTGCACACTTGAACCCTGCACGATTCTGGGCCGCACTCCACCCTGCGTCGATGCGGTGCTTGAAGCTGGCGTGCAACGCGTCGTCGTTGGCACCACCGATCCAAACCCACGCGTCCGCGGCCGAGGTCTGCGTCGGCTTCGGAGCAAGGGGCTAGAGATTCTTTCCGGGGTCGAGGAGGAGGCGGCCCGCGAACTCATCCGTGGCTTTGCCAGCGTGATGCGGCGCGGCCGGCCCTGGGTGCGCTTGAAGCTGG
>VFKT01000021.1 GCA_009885395.1 Deltaproteobacteria bacterium
ACGCCGACGACGATCGGCCTGCCTCAGTGCCGACGACGATCGGCCTGCCTCAGTGCCGACGACGATCGGCCTGCCTCAGTGCCTGCTGCGCGACGCGGCCCGTCCGACGCCCTCCCGGGACCCCCCGTCAGGGAAAGGCGTCGCGCAAGGCCCGCAGGTAGGGCTCATGGAGAAACGCGGCAAAACGCGTCGAGGCCGCCCGGCCGGCCGGGCTCATCCAGGAGGCGTGGTCATCGACGGCCGGGGCGTCGGGCATCCCCAGCTCGCGGAGCTTGGTTCGCGCAAGAATTGCCGCCTCGTGCGAATTCCAGGTCGAACGTTCGGCCATCTGCATCATCGGGCTCCAAAGAACCACCCCGGCCACCCCGGCATCACGAGCAGGAGCAACACAATTTTCGATGAACACATCCAGCGGGATCGGATGGAAAATCGAATACACCGCCGGGTCGACGGCATCGTGCATGCCGACCACCGCAATCACCGGCTTTGTTCCTGCCGCATCCCGCAACGCCCGCTCGGCCTGCGCCAGGTTGACCCAGTATTGCGGTGTATGTTGATCCCGTTCAGGGCCCGTCACTGGAAGGAAGATCTCCCTCACTCCACGCAACGTTTTCCTCACCGCGAGGTGCATCGAAGGATCGTAGACCTCCCCCTGGTCCTCGTCCTGGATGATCGCTTCGAGGTTGTCGTCGTTCGCCAGAGTGGCTGGCAGCGCACTGGAGTGGTAGAGCGTCGGGTTCAGAAAATCGACTGCCGTCAGCCAGGCCGGATAGGGAAACTCCTCCAGCCGTTCGCGCTCGTATCCAGCAACGATTTGCATGGCTTCATTGTACAGATGGTGCCCAGGCGCCAGCCAGGCATGCTGCGGCGTCGTCGCCTGCGCATCGATCCACAACGCTCTCGCCACGGAATGGTGGACGTTGAACCAGTCGTCGAAAGCCGGAGGGTTGGCGAAATAAGTATTTGGAGCAGCCCGCACGCCGTAATGGGAATAATGGGCAGTGGGGAATTCATCCTTCACCGCGAGCGCCATTTCGCGGGCAGCTTCGGCAAAGAGGTCCGAAAGCGGGGTCAACACCGGTGGCGTCGCCCAGACATCCGGGCCTGCGAAAATATGCGAATCGGATTCGTAGTCGCTCATCACGAGCTGCCCTGGACCACCCGTCAGAGCCGGATTGGAGGTATGAAACTGGGGCCAGAGCCCCTCCGGATAGACCGACGGATCGGCGAGCCCAGCCCGGATCGAAACCAGATCCCAATGGGGATCGGCGAGAAATGTCGTCAAGGCCGCCTCGCGTGCCGGGCCCCCCGCGGAGAGCCCACCCTCGAGCGCCCGATCGCGAGCGCTGATGACGGAATAGAAATAGGTCGCCGTTTCGACCCCGATCTCGTCGAGAAAGTCCTCGAACTCCGCCGGCCAGTCGAGCGCACCCGCGGAAACCCACACCCCACGCCCCATCCAGCCGCATTGTCGCGTGCAGGAATCGTCATCCGAGAGATTGCCGTCATCGCAAGCTTCGATGGCTTCGTGGTTGCCGTCCCCGCAAAGCGGCTCGCAAGCAGCGGGCGCCGATGCGTTGCGCGCGAAGAAATCACCTGGAGCATCGCGCACCACATGGCCTCCGAAGGTGGCACAAACCGCAGCATTGCCTCCGGCGATGCGCACCAATACGGCTCCGACAGCACTCTCCGGATGCCAGGGCCAGTTCGCGCCCCGCGCCGTGAGTTGCAGCTCCGTCCCTCCCGACCCTGGAATCATTTTGGCCTTGATGATGCCGCCGGAAGTGCCACCCGGATCCGCATAGCGGTAGCCGCCGGCGGCGCTCGCCACCCAGCGCAGCGGGTCGAGGGTGAGAACGCCGCTCGTCCCCATTCCCGCTGCCCCAAATGCCAAGGTCAGAGGATCGAGGGTCGGATTGAGGCCATCGAGTCCGGGAGTCGGACCGAGTCGGAGCAGAAGCTTCGCACTCCGTGCCGGTCCCGTCGTATGAAGCCGGATCAAGGCGGCTGCGCTTGGCTCGATTGGCGCGGCTTGCGTGGGACTGGCCGCAAGCGCCCCATACGAGGCCATTCCCAGCGCCATCAGGACGGCGAGGACTTCCGCTCGAGAGGTAGACACCCCTCCAACTCTAGCAGAGGTGGGGATGTGATCGCTGCCTTTTCTTTGACACCACCGGTTGCGGCCAATGGTGCCAGGCAATCGAAACCGGCTCCTGGTCAATGGCCGGGGCCGGGTCGTTCCCTCTGTGCGGTATCTTTCCGATCCGACACGTTACCCTTGCGTCGCTAGCTGAGGATAGAAATGCCCAGAAGGGCGAAGTAGAGCAGCGGCAATCCGAGCCCGACCCGCCGATCGATCCGTTCACTGCGCTCTGGTTCGTGCTTCAACCAGGCGGCCTGCCCGGTGCTCGTCGCCACACCAAGAGCGATGGAGCAGTAGGCCGCCAGAAACACCTCATCAATCACCGTGAGGTACGAGACATGGGGCAGGTTGAAGCTCATGGCAAACTGCGTCGCGATGCAGGCGAGGAGAGCCGTCAGACTGAGGTCGATGCGAGCCGCGAAATCGGTGCTGGGCACAAGAAAGACGGTGCAGAAGACGAGAAAAATCAGCGTCACTGGCACAAATACCGTCCAAACGAAAAAAGTCCAGCGCCGCTCGACCTCGATTCTTGCAACGAATTCGGAAAAGGTCCGCCCCCAGCCGGCATGCTCGCTTTGATGGGCAGCCCCGCTCACGCCCGTCACCAGAAGTCCCTCGAAGGTGCTTTCGGGACTAAAATCCATGCCCGTTTCATCCGGCACGAATTCGAGTTGCTCCGCCGTCCAGGCGAACGACTGGATGCGAACATCGAGCCCTTGTCGGTCGAAGGGGAATCGCCGCAGATCCATGTGGGCACGGAACCTCGAAGTGAGGCCAATATCGTAGTCGACGGTTCCATCAGGATAAATTTCGAGCCTGCGGTTGGTAATCTCGGGTTGGCCGGTATTGACGAATTCGATCTGCGGCCACCACATCTTGCCGATTTGTTCCGCGGCCGACTCCTGGAGGAACATCCGCGACTCGGATCCAACAAACGCCTGGCGCGGATCGCGCCATTGAAATTTCAGATAAATATCCGCATCGAAGGTCTCGTCCCGCTCGGCGACGCTCGAGAGGTCCAAGAGATAGAATCCAGCCACAACCTGCACGGGTCGCTCGCCGGGGGGCAAGGACTGACCTGGTGCGCCAAGGGCAGCTTGCGGCAGCAGCAAGACAAGTATCGTGATGAGTGAGCGGAGCATACAGCGACCTCTGGCGCCGCAAGCAAAGGCCACGGCGTCCGGGAAGGTAGCGTACAAGCACCGCCTTTCGTTTCAAAATGAAACGCCGCGAACCCCGGGGGCGACGAACACCCCGTTCGACAGCAACGTTCATTGGCATCGCACTGTAGTCCCTGCTAATCGGCAGCGCTGCCCGCGCGGGGGTCAGGTTCGCCGGCTACCTCAAGCCTGTCCGTGGCCCCACTCTGGCGAGACAGATCTGCCGATGCTGAAGAACCTCCGAAGCCTCGCTCCCGCTCTGGCCCTCGTCGCCCTCGCTGCCGCCGCGCTGCTGCTCTCCGATCTGAAGGCACGGCAGCGTGGCGCAGCTACCGGCAGAGCGGGCTTTAACGCGCCGATGCCGCGGCTCGCCATCCTGCAGCATTCCTCGACCCCGATCATGGAGGCGATCCGCACGGGCGCGAATCGTGCGTTGACCGAAGCTGGCTTCATCCCGTCGGTAAACATTACAATTGATGTGATGAATCCACAAGGCGACCTCCCCACCGCCAATACCATGGCGCAACGGATCGCCGCGCTGGACTACGACGCGGTCTTCAGCATCTCGACGCCCATGCTCCAGGCGATGGCGGGCGCGAATCGCCGGGCGCATCGCCACCACATTCTCGCCGGCGTGAGCGATCCGGTGGCAGCGGGTGTCGGCATCAAAATGCTCGATTCCACAGCGCAAGAGGCCAAACCGGCCTGGCTGACCGGGATCGGCACGGCACAGCCGGTTGAAGCAATCTTCAGGCTGGCCCGCGAGATCAATCCCGATTTGCGTGTCGTGGGCGTGGTCTGGAATCCGGCGGAAGTCAATTCAGAAGTTTGCACTCGCCGAGCCCGCGTGATCGCCAGCGAACTCGGCATCGAGCTGCTCGAGGCACCCATTGAAAAAACCGGCGACGTGCCCGATGCCGCAAATGCCCTGGTCCAGCGCGGCGCCGAGGCGTTCTGGACAGGCGGCGACGCAACGGTCGCCGGGGCGATCGGCGCCCTGGTCGCGGCCGCGCGGAGAGGATCGGTGCCGGTCTTTTCGAATATGGCCGGACAGGTTGACGACGGCACCCTCTTTGATTTTGGTGCCGACTACGAGAGTGTGGGCTACGAGGGAGGTCGGGTCGTCGCTCAGGTGCTGCGCGGTACCGATCCCGCGACGCTTCCAGTGCGTGACTATATGCCAGCGCGCCTGCTCCTGAACGAAAGGGCGCTGCAGGGCCTAAGCGGCAATTGGATTTTCCCGGCCGCCATGGTGCAGCGTGCCGCGAGCAAAATCGAAAACGAGGCCACGGCGCCAGCCGTCGCACCCAGGGCGAGTGTCGGCACGGCCCGAAATGACCCTGCCGGGCATCTGCTGGTGGTCGTCTACATCGAATCTCCGCCAATCGAGGACGCCCTGGAAGGCTTCGCCGAGACGATGAAGGCCTCAGGCAGCCCCGCCACCTGGACGATCAAGAGTGCACAGGGCGATATGGCGACATTGGCCGCCATCATCGATGCCGTGTCGGGCGAGGACGCGTCGATCGTGGTCCCCTTCTCCACCCCGGCTCTACAAACAGCGGCCGCCCGGCTGCGTGGTTTGCCCATCGTTTTTAGCGTGGTCGCAGATCCGGTGGTTGCCGGAGTCGCCAAGCCCGACGGTAGCCATCTGCCGAACGTCACAGGAGTCCAGGTGCTGGGTGGTTATGCCGATATGGCGGAACTGCTGGCGCGGGATTTCCCCAGCTGGAAGCGGATCGGGACGACCTTCGCCCCGGCCGAAGTGAACTCGGTGGCAAATCTGGAAAACTTCCGGAAGGAACTCGCGGCGCGCGGTATCAGCATCGAGACGATGGCCGCAGCGACGGCGGGTGACCTGCCGGACGCCGTGCTGGCCCTTGGAACGAAATCGATTGACGCCATTGTCCAGATCGCCGACAACCAGAGTTCAGCCGGCTTTCCGGCAATCGCGCGTGCAGCCGCCCGCGCGCGGATGCCACTCTTCGCCTTCACCCGCGACGCCGTGCTGCAAGGTGCTGCGCTTTCCATTGGGCTTGACTACCACGAGGCCGGACGCCTCGCCGCGGAGCTGGTCCTGCGCGTCCTGCGGGGCGAAGACCCGGGGTTGATTCCCATCCGCGGGCTGGCGACCCAAAATCTTTGGCTTTCGCCCGAGAACGCGCGAAAGCAGGGCTTGAAGATTCCAGCCAGCCTGCTGGCGCGGGCCAGGCTTATCGATCACGGAAAAGCGACAGAACGCGGAGGTCGTTAGGTGGAGATCGGGGTGGAAATTGAGGGGCTACACGCATTCGTGGTGCTGGCGGGTCGGCTCGATGCCGCCTGGAGCAACGCCGTCGGTGAAGCCCTCGACCGCTGTATCCGCGAGGGTGCCCACCAGATCGGGGTCGATCTGGCGGCGGTCAGTTTTCTTTCCTCGGGTGGCATCCGCGTCCTGCTTGCGGCGCGCAAGCAACTCGCCCGTATCGACGGCACGCTCAAGCTCGAGCGGCCGTCTGCGGCGGTGGTGCAGATTCTCGAGCTCTCGGGGCTCAGCGCGCTGCTGAGCCAAGCAGATCTGGAACCCGTGACCGCAGCCGCATCCTCGCCGCTTGCCTCCGGGACAACCCCTAAAAAATCCGGAGAGGACGCGGCTCCACCTGAAGTGACCGAACGGGCTGGTGCCCGGATCGAATCGTGGCCCGGAGGAAGGGTTGCTCCGCTACGCGTCCACACGCTCGGCGATCCCGACGCCACGCTCGCAGGCCGGGTGAACAAACTGATTCCTTGGCGCTTTCCCGCCGGAAGCCTGGGGCTCGGGCACGGCGCCTTCGGCAGCGACGCTACCGAGTGCCGCGTCCGCGTTGGTGAATTTCTCGCGGTGGCCGGAGTCGCCTCCACCTTGCCCGCCGATGAGGCCGCGGCACTCCCCGATTGGGTCGCCGTGGCGGGAGATCTCGTGCCTGAGATTTTTACGGCTGCAGCGTTGGTCGTCACGGGCGAGCCGGATCGGCTGGTCCGCTTCGAGGTTCCCCGCGACACCGCTCCGATGGGTCTCGCCATGCTGGCCGAGATCGCGCTCGCGCGAGCCGGGACGCCGCTTGCTGTTATCGTGCTTGTGGCCGAGGCAGCACAATTGGTTGGAGCCGCCTTGCGCCGACCGCCTCTTAGCGAAATGCCCTTGCTGCGTTTTCCGGAAATTCGTGATAATTTAACCTTTACGGCAGAGCCGGCCTGGGCAGACTCGCTGGCGCTGGTCGTCGGTGTGGTCGGACGTGGAATTCAAAGACCGCTGGCACGCTTTCTCCGTCCACTTGAGCAAGATTCCAACCTGATGGGGCATCTTCATGCCGGAGTCTTTCCCCACCGGCCGATCCGGCGTGGCCGCGTCACGCTCGATGAGATCGTGGTGCCGCTCTTCGAGGAGCGGGCACCGCGCACGCTGCTCCATCTGCTGCATGATTGGCGGCAGCCCTTCGGTGCGGGAGAAAGCCGCTTCCGCCGTGGTCTGCTCTTTACCGCGCCGCTGGAGCAGGCATGACGCTGCTCGTTGGCTCCTTGACGATCGGGCTCGTGCTCGCGTTCCTCGCGCTTGGCATCCGGACCTCGTTTCGCATCTTCGGCGTGGCCGATATCAGCGTCGATGGCACGCTGACCCTCGGGGCCTCTGTCGCGGCCGTGCTGCTGGTCGATG
>VFKT01000387.1 GCA_009885395.1 Deltaproteobacteria bacterium
CCGATGATGCAGCCGATGCCAAGTGCTGTCAGTGTGACCGGCCCGAGCGCTCGCTTGAGCCCGTGTTCACCGGCCATTTCGGCAAGCAGGGCGTCGATCGGTTTCACGGTCAAAGCTTGGCGGAGGCGCGACATGGGCGCCCGACTATCAGCAAAGCAGGGCGCTTGCATCCGGCGCGGCGCGCACCGGGAAGTTGCTGTGCCGTTTCCGGGTCTTGTCAGCAAAGCCCGGCGCTCGCATCGGCTCCGGCCGTGGGGGTTGCTCTCCTTCGCGGCGGGAGACCTCGGCGCTTGGACTGGCTCGGCCGGACCGGCCCTCTGTTCCTCGCCGGAACAGAGGGCCTGTCCCTGGGGAGGTTCAGGGATGAGACGACGGGTCGACCTCGGTGTAGGGTGGCGCATCGGGCGAGTCCGTCCTGCTGGCGGCAAGCGATCCCGGGGATCCCTTCTGCTCGGGCTCTTGATGGTGGTCTCAGCCCCCAACGGGGCGGCACTGGCACAGACGTCCGGCGAGCCGATCGACTGAGCTCCCCGGCGGCTGCCGACTCGCCCCGGTTCTACTTGGATCTGCGCTTCGGCGACATCAACCCCCTGGCCCGGGCGCACGATGCCGTCAGCTTTTCGCTTGGCGTGGAGACGGGATCGCATCTGGCGTTCGAGCTGGCCGATCGCAGACGGTCGTTTCCAGCCTTTCCTCGCGCTGGCCGGGCTCGGCATCGATTGGATGGCGACCCGCGCGATCGCGATCGGGCTGGAGAGCGGCTACTGCTGGGCGATCGGAAACCAGATTTCGGTCAGCGGGCGCAGTTTCGATACTGCTCTCGACGGCCTCTCGCTGCGTCTCGACCTGCGGGTTTTCCCCGGTTCGCTGCAGGTGTCTCGCTGACGCGGAGGCCTGGTGAAGGGTTCCCCTGACGCGCGGCGTTTCGCGCAGGCGCAAACGGCGTGCCCTCAGAACAGCAGCGGCACCCGACAAGGCCCGCGCACCGTGCTGGTATGCACCATCTCTACCGCCGTTTCGTCGACATCCCATTCCGGAAAACGCTCGAGAGTTTCGGCGATCGCCGCGCGGGCTTCAATCCGCGCCAACGACGCACCGAGGCAAAAATGGATGCCATAGCCGAAGGTGAGATGGCGGTTGGTGCTGCGGCTTGCGTCAAAGCGGTCGGGGTCGGGGAATTCGCGCCTATCGCGCCCAGCCGAGCCCGTCAGCAAGGCGATCTTCGCGCCGCTCTGGATCGTTTTGCCGTGCAATTCGATATCGCGCATGAGCACGCGGGCCTGGATCGGCGAGGGCGCTTCGTAGCGCAGAAGCTCCTCGACGGCATTGGCAATCAAGGACGGATTTTCGACCAGCCGGGCTCGTTCACCCGGCCAGCGCGCCAGCGTGAGTGCGGTCCAGCCGAGGAGGCGTGCCACGGTTTCGTTGCCCGCGCTCGAGATCAGGTTGAAAAAAACGTGCAACTCGGCGTCGGTGAGCCGACGCGGGCCCGAGGTCTCGGGCAGTTCGCCGGCGATCAGGTCACTCATCAGATCGTCCCGCGGCCGCAGGCGTCGTTCGTCGATCTGGCCCTGGTAATATTGAGAGACGGCGCCAAAGGCCGCCGCTGCCGTCGCGGTCATTCCTGTTTGACCTTCGTCGCGATGCAGCACGGCGTCGGTCCAGCCTCGCACCATGTCCTGGTCTTCGTTGGGAATGCCGAGCAGCGAACTCACCACCATCACCGGCAGGCGGGCACCGAAGTCGGCGACATAATCAAAGCCTGACGAGTCTCGCAGAGGATCGAGGTAACCGCGGCAGGGTTCGTGGATGCGATCTTCGAGTAAAGCCATCCGGCGCGGTGTGAAGACCGAGGCGACCATTTTACGGAACGCGGTATGCCTTGGGGGGTCCATGAAAATCATGGGTGGCGGCTCGATCGAGGAGCCGATCAACTCAAGCACGGTGCCTTGCGCCGAGCTGTAGGTCTCGTGGTCGATCGAGGCCGTGTGTACGTCCTCGAAGCGCGAGAGCGCGAAGAAATCGTAGCGTTCGTTGTAATAGACCGGGGCTTCGTCGCGCAGTCGGGTCCAGACCGGATGCGGGTCGGCGTCGATCCGGTAATCGTAGGGATCGTAATAGATTGGCTCGTGCGACATTCTGCAAACTCCTGGGTTATGACGAGGCGGGCCGCCGGCTGCACTCAGCTTGTCGGGAGCGGCTGACCGGCAGCGAGGGCGTCTCGGATTTCGCGCTTGAGGATCTTGCCCGAAGCATTCCGCGGCAGCGGAGCGTGTGCAATCTCGACCCGGCTCGGGATCTTGAAGGGCGCGATTTGACCGGAAAGGAACTCGCGCAGCATTTCCCCGTCGATATGGTGTCCGCGTTTGGGCAGGATGGCGACCCCGACCTCTTCGCCCAGGCGTTCGTGCGGCAGTCCAAACACCGCCGCTTCGTGCACCGCCGGATGCTCGTAGATCGCGGCCTCGACCTCGGCGCAGTAGACGTTTTCGCCCGCCCGCAGCACCATATCCTTGGCGCGGTCCTGCACGTAGACGAAACCCTCTTCATCGATGCGACCGATATCGCCCGAGCGCAACCAGCCGTCGATGATGGTTTCTGCCGTGGCCTCGGCCCGGTTCCAGTAGCCGCGGATCAGATTCGCGCCCCGGAACCAGATTTCGCCGACCTCGCCTTGCGGCAGCGGGAGGTCGTCGGCGCCGGTGACACGCAATTCCATGCTCGGCACCACCCAGCCAGTGCTGGTGGGCTTGCGCAGATAATCTTCGGCCTGGTTCTGCGGCCCGTAGGCGTTGGTCTCCGTCATGCCGTAGCCGATGCCGGGATTGCCGCGGCTGAAGGCCTTGTCGATCCGGCGCACCAATTCGGGGGGCGCGGGCGCGCCGCCGCCGCCCACCGAGAGCAGGCTCGAGGTATCGCGCAGCGTGAATTCCGGAGATTCGAGGAGATCAAACGACATCGTCGGCACGCCGACAAAGGTGGTGACGCGCTCGCGCTCGATCAACTCCAGCGCCCGCTCAGCATTCCATTTATACATGATGACGAGCCGCGTTCCCGAGGCAAAGCAGCTCATCATCACAGGCACGAGTCCGGTCACGTGAAAAAGTGGCACGACCAGAATCATGCAGGGCGGGAAAGGGTGCTGCTCCTGTTCGTCGGGGTGAAGCAGCTTCCGCACCGTGGCGCGGCAGGCAAACGACATCAGCGACGTCGTCACGGCGAGGTGGGTCGAGACGGCGCCCTTGGGATGGCCGGTGGTGCCCGAGGTGTAGAGGATCATCGCGTCGTGGCCGGGCTGCACGTCGACCGGCGGCATCGGCCGGCCGGGGGCTAGGATGTCCTGCAGGCGATCGACGCTCGCCACCGGCTCGCCGTCAAATCGTACGACCAGAATCCGCAAATCGGGGAAGCGGGGTAGCGCGGGCACGATGCGTTCCATGCGCTCGCGGTCGGCGATGACGACCCGGCTGCCCGAGTCGGAAAGGCCGAAGGCGAGTTCCTCGGTGGTCCACCAGCCGTTGAGCGCAACCGCGATCGCCCCGATAGAGGTGATCGCGGCAAAGGCGAAGATCCACTCGGGGTAGTTGCGCATCGCGATCGCGACGCGGTCGCCGGGTCGCACGTCGTAGCGCTCGACCAGAAGTGCGGCGAACGCATCCACTTGCAGCATCGCGTCCGCAAAGGTCCAGCGCTCGTCCTCGTAAATCAGGAAAATGCCGTCACCGCGCGAGCGCGCGGAATCGAAGACGGCTTTCAACGAGCTTGGGGCGTTGCGGTAGACCTTGAACGACTGTTCGCCAATTTCGGCATCGAGCAATTCAAAGGGGGCACCGGGAGCGGTGAGTTGCGTGAGGGCTTCTTCGCGAGTCATGGAGCCGTGGTTCTGACCCGCCCGACGACGGGTTGCAAGATCGGTCTTGTTTGGGAGTCCGGGCCGGGCCAGGTCGGTCGCCCGGGCAGAGGGCCGGGTTGGGTCCCGGCCGGGCCGTTGAGGACGCCGGGCAGAGTCCCTAAAGGTCGGTCGAGCCCCGTCTCTTCCACCAAGGGGCTCGGTTGCCGGAGGCCCTATGCGAAGCGCGAGACATTTTTTTCAACCCCTGGCCGTGGGTGCGCCTCTGCCGCCGCGCGAGATTCCTTTGCGGCCCTCGCGGATGATCCATTTCTTCGACCCGAGCAACCCCAAGATGGCGGCCAAGGTGCCGGAGATCGGAAAGAAGGTGGACGTGATCCTCGGCAACCTCGAGGACGCGATTCCGATCGAGCGCAAAGAGGCCGCACGCGAAGGCCTGATCGCGATCGCCCGTGCGACCGACCTCGGCGACACCCAGCTCTGGACCCGCGTCAATTCGCTCGACTCGCCCTGGATGCTTGACGATCTGATCCGGCTCGTGACCGAAATCGGTGACAAACTCGATGTCATCATGATCCCGAAGGTCGAGGGCCCCTGGGATATCCATTATGCCGATCGCCTGATCGCCCAGTTGGAAGCACGCGCCGGCTTGAAGCGTCCGATTCTGCTGCACGCGATTCTCGAAACCCCCAGCGGCGTCGCCAACGTCGATGAAATCTGCGGTGCCAGTCCGCGCTTGCAGGGTCTTTCGCTTGGGCCCGCCGATCTGGCCGCGTCGCGACGGATGAAGACGACACGTGTCGGCGGGGGGCACCCGGGCTATGTGGTGCGCGCCGATCCCGATCCGGCCAACCCCGACGCGCCACGCCCGGCGGTACAACAGGATCTTTGGCATTACACGCTCGCCCGCATGGTCGATGCGTGCACCGCGCACGGCGTGCTGCCCTATTACGGACCCTTCGGCGATATTTCCGACGCGCAGGGTTGCGAGGATCAGTTCCGCAACGCCTTCCTGCTCGGCTGCGTCGGCGCCTGGTCGTTGCATCCGGGTCAGATCGAGATCGCGCGCCGCGTTTTCAGCCCGGCAGCCGACGAAGTGCTCTGGGCAAAGAGGGTCATCGCGGCGATGGGCGATGGCAGCGGCACGGTTATGATTGACGGAAAGATGCAAGACGACGCAACCTATAAACAATGCCAGGTGATGCTCGGTCTGGCAGAGATGCTGGCCGTCAAGGATCCTGAATTGAAAGCCGCCTACGGCTTCTGAACCGGAGAGATTCAACACCATGTCGCAAATCAACCGTCCGCGTCGCAGCGTCCTTTATATGCCGGGCTCGAACGCGCGCGCCCTCGACAAGGCCAAATCAATTCCCTCCGATGCGCTCATCCTCGACCTGGAGGATGCCGTCGCTCCGGATGCAAAGGACATCGCCCGCACGCAGGTTTGCGCGGCCGCCCGCTCGGGTGAATACGGCTGGCGCGAGATCGCGATCCGGATCAATGGTCTCGATACCCCCTGGGGCGAGGCCGATTTGAAGGCGGCGGCCGCCGCCGGACCCGACGCGATCCTGGTGCCCAAGATTGTTGGCGCGGCGATGATTCGCGATCTGGCCGAACGGATCCACGCCGCCGGTGCGCCCGAACACACCGTCCTTTGGGCGATGATGGAGACGCCGTCAGGCCTGCTGCACGCCGACGAGATCGCCGGCGCGCACCCCCGGCTGCGCCTTCTGGTCATGGGCACGAATGATCTCGCCAAGGAATTGCACGCGACGCACGTTCCGGGGCGGGAGCCTTTGTTGACGGGGCTTGGGATCGCGCTGCTCGCGGCACGGGCGCATGGCCTGGTCGCGATCGACGGGGTCTATAACGACATCAAGGACGAAGAAGGCTTTGCCGCCGAATGCGCACAGGGTGTGCGTCTCGGCTTCGATGGCAAGACACTGATCCATCCCTCGCAGGTGGAGCCCTGCAATGCCGCCTGGGCGCCCGACGCCGCTGAACTCGACCATGCCCGCCGCGTCATCGTCGCCTTCGAGGCGGCGGCCGGTGAGGGCAAGGGCGTGGCGACGGTGGATGGCCGCATGATCGAGAACCTTCACGTCGAGAATGCCCGCCGGGCCCTCGCCCTCGCCGAAGCTCTCGCCAGCAGGTAGGAAAAAATCATGTCGATCCATTCGCTCGAGTTGCAGACCCTGGCCGGAACCGCCTTTGCCGCTGCGGCGTTGCGCGGTCGCCCCACCTTATTCGTGAACGTCGCCAGCCAATGTGGGCTCACGCCGCAATACGCAGGCCTGCAAACGCTTCGCGATGAGCTGCATGGGCGCGGTTTCGAGATCGTCGGCGTGCCTTGCAACCAATTTGGCGCGCAGGAGCCCGGCACGGCCGACGAGATCGCGAGCTTCTGTTCCATGAACTATGGCGTCACCTTTCCGCTCCTGGCCAAGCAGGAAGTCAACGGCGCCGGGCGCTCGCCGCTCTACCGGGCCCTGGTCGAGTCGCCAGCGGGTGGTGGCACGGATATCCAGTGGAATTTCGAGAAGTTCCTCGTCGGACCAGACGGCCAGGTGGTCGAGCGCTTCTCGCCCACGGTCAAGCCCGATGACGCCGGCCTGCGGGCCGCGATCGAGAAGATCCTGCCGGGCTGAGATCGCGCCACAGGTCGCGGCCTGCATCGGGGCGAACCGCGAGACGTCTGCTCCGGGGTAGAGCGGGTTCAGCCGAGAAACGAGCAGACGTACTCGCAGATGCCGTCGCGGACCTCGATGTCGAACCCGGATTTCGCCGGCACGTCGAAGCTCTGCCCCGCGGTATAGGTCGAGGCACTCGCCTGGCCGTCGATCTTCACGGTGCAACTCGCGGCGACGATTTCCATGCGCTCGGCCTGGTCGGTGCCGAAATGGAAGGAGCCGGGGTAGATCAAGCCAAGCGTTTTGCGCGAGCCGTCAGGCATCAGGATCGTATGGCTCACGACCTTGCCGTCGAAGTAGATATTGGCCCGGGTGAGGGTGCTGACATTCTCGAACCGATCGGGTGCGGACATGGGGGCGCAGTGTCGCGGATCGGCCGCCCGCAGCGCAAGCCCGCGCACGCGTTGGGGGCACCCTCAGGCGCTTGCGCTCCAACGCGTCGCCGACCTCATGCCCGGGCGGGATCGAGCAGACAACGCGCCGTGCCGCCGCCCGGGACAGCGACATCGGCTGGGATTTCGCGATTGCAGCGATCCGTCAGCACTTCCGGGCAGCGTGGATGGAAGGGGCAACCCGATGGCGGTGACAGGACAGACGGCAGATCGCCCGAAAGAGGCCGGACGCGACCTCGCCGATCCGGGTCGAGCGTGGGTGCCGCAGCCAGCAGAGCGCGGGTGTAGGGGTGGGCCGGTCGCTCGAAGACGCGTGCGACCGGGCCCTGCTCGACGATCCGGCCGAGGTACATGACGGCGACGCGATCGGCGAAATGCCGCACCAGCGCCAGGTCGTGGGTGATGAAGAGGTAGGCGAGGCCCCGTTCGCGTTGCAGGTCGGCCAGCAGATTCAGGATCTGCGCCTGCACCGAAACGTCAAGCGCCGAGGTTGCTTCGTCGCAAACCAGCACCTCGGGCTCAAGCGCCAGGGCTCGTGCAATGCAAACCCGCTGGCGCTGTCCGCCGGAGAGTTGATGCGGCCAGCGTTCCGTCATCGAGGCGTCGAGGCCGACCCGCTCCAGCAGTTCAAGTGTGCGCGTCAGTTGTTCGTGGCGCGTGGCGCCGAAGCTGCGCGGGCCCTCGGCGATGGCGTCTCCGATCCGCATGCGCGGATCGAGCGCCGCACCTGGGTCCTGAAAAATGAGTTGAATCCGTCGGCGTAGAGGGCGGAATTCCTGCTCGGGTAGGCCGACCAGCTCGCGACCGCCGAAACTTATCGACCCGGCCTGCGCGCGTTCCAGGCCGAGCAGGGTTCGGCCCACAGTGGTCTTGCCGCAGCCCGACTCGCCGACCAGCGCCAAGGTCGTCCCCGCATCAAGCTCTAAATCTACCCCGTCCACCGCACGCACCCAGGTCCGCGCCCGCTGCAGCAGACCCTGGCGCAGCGGAAACCAGGTCTTGAGGCCGCGCACCCGCAACAGGCGCTCATTTGCGGCGAGTGGCGAGGCGGTGCTCATGGGCAGGGTCCCGCCGCGACGATCGGGCAGGCCACCCCACGACCCGCACCGAATGCGAGCAGTGGCGGCACCGTCTGGCGGCAATTCTCAACAGCGAATTCGCAACGCGGGGCGAAGCGGCAGCCCTGCTCCCATTGCGCCGGGGGCGGCACGGTACCGGGGATTTCGGCCAACCGGGCTCCCGGGCGAGCCGCCGCCGGCATCGCGGCCAAGAGGGCCCGGCTGTAGGGGTGGCGTGGCGCACGCAGCAGCTCGCGGCACGAGGCTTCCTCGACGACGCGGCCGGCATACATCACGGCGACCCGGTCGGCGCTCTCGGCGACCACGCCGAGATCGTGGGTGATGAGCAGGATGGCCGTGCCCTCGCTGCGTTGCAGCTCGCGGAGCAACTCCAGAATCTGGGCCTGGATGGTCACGTCAAGTGCTGTGGTGGGCTCGTCGGCGAGCAACACGGCCGGATGGGTGGCGATCGCCATCGCGATCATCACGCGCTGGCGAAGTCCGCCCGAGAGCTGGTGGGGGTAGGTCTCGAAGCGTGTCGGCGCGTCGGCGATTCCCACCCGCTCGAAGAGTTCGATTGCGCGGCGGCGCGCGTCGGGGCGCGAGATTTTCTCATGAAGTCGGATCGCTTCGACGACCTGCACCCCGACGCGCCGCACCGGGTTCAGGCTCGTCATCGGCTCCTGAAAGATCATCGCGATCCGCCCGCCACGAATCTTCCGCATGGCGGCGACGGGAAGCTCACGGATCTCCTCGCCTTCGAGCTGGATCGAGCCCGCCTCGATCCGTCCAGGCTTCGGCACGAGTCGCATCAAGGCGAGCGCGGTCATCGATTTGCCGCAGCCGGATTCGCCGACCAGCGCCAGCGTTTTGCCACGCTCGAGGCGAAGCGCCACCCCGTCCACCACCGGCAGACGCGCTGCACCGACGGGGAAGCGCACCGTGAGTTCGCTCACCTCGAGGACGGCCGTCGACATCAAGGCTCTCCGCCAGGGTGTCGTCGGCAAACACGATTTGTCGACAAAAACACCTGGGCTACGGCGGCCCTCATTCACGCTCCGTCGCGGTGCGCGGGTCGAGCACATCGCGCAGGGCATCGGCGACGAGGTTGGCGGCGAGGATCAGCCCGAAAAGTGCGATAGAGGCCGAGAACAGATTCCACCAGACCAAAGGCTGCCGGGAAAGCTCGGTTCGCGCTTGATCGATCATGCGACCCCAGGATCCGTCAAGTCCGAGGCCAAGCCAGGAGAGCATCACTTCCGAGAGCACCAGGCCTGAGAACATCAACACGAAGCTGATCAGCACCAGATGGCCGAGATTGGGCAGCACGTGTCGCAAAACGATTGCGAGATCGCTCGCACCCAGCACGCGGGCGGCTTTCACATAATCGAGTTCGCGCAGCTTCAGCGTTTCGGCCCGGACCAGACGGCAGAGTCCGACCCAGCCGGTCACGCCGAGCGCCAGGCAGACCTGCGCCGTCCCGGTGCCGAGAACCATGACCAGCGCCACCAATAAAAGAAGGCTTGGCATCGAGGCCAGCGTCGAGATCAGGAAAAATACGAGATCGTCGAAGCGTCCGCCGAGCCAGCCCGCCCCCACCCCGAGCAGCAGGGCAAGCGGAATCGCGATCAGGCTGGTCAAGCCGCCGATCAGCAGCGCCACCCGGGCGCCGCGCAGCGTTTGGTGGAGCACATCGCGTCCGATGATATCGGTGCCGAGTAGATGCGCGCCGGGGTGCAGCAATTTGAAGCCACCATAAAACTCGACATCGGCCAGCGGAGCCGAGTAGCTGCGTTCCTGAAAATCGGCCGGAAAAAGGCGATCAACCACGCTGCGAGGGTGGGCAAGCAACGAGGTACCGGCCGCGGTATCAGGCGCTTGTCCGCCCACCCACGACACCGCGTCGAGCAGCGCGACACAAGCGTAGAGTCCAAGCACGGCGAGAGCGATCGGTCGGCGTCGCCAAAGCTCCCGCGCAGAGGCCCGCCACAGCGGTCGCCGTCGGACGAGCCAGGCCAGGCCGATGGCCAAGGCCACCAAAGCGGCGACGATCAGGTTCGAGAGCAATGCGGCGGACATGGTTTTCAACCGAGGCGAATGCGCGGGTCGAGCAGCGTATAGAGCACATCGGTCGCGATCTGTGCGGCGATGAAGAGCAAGGAGCCGAGGAACACCATCGCGCGGAGGGTTGCGAAATCGTTGCCGTGGATCGCTTCCACCGTCATCGAGCCCAGGCCTGGTATCCCAAAAAAAGATTCGAGCAGGATCGAGCCGGTGAAAAGCAGCGGGATCGCGACGACCACATGGGTGACGATCGGGATCAGGGCGTTGGGAAGCACATGCCGCCACATGACGCGGCCATCGCCACAGCCCTTGGCGCGGGCCGTGCGAACGTAGTCGCGGCTGGTCTCCTCGACGAAGAGGGTGCGGTAGAAGCGGGTTTGCTCGCCGAAGCTGACAAACACCCCCACCAGCACCGGTAAGGCCACGAAGCGCAGCAGCATGGCCGGGTCGGTGTCGAAGCCCGAGACCGGAAACCAGCGCAACACCGTCCCGAGCAGCCACTGCCCACCGATGATGTAGAGCAGGATTGAGAGGCTCATCGTCAACACACAGAGCACCAGTCCCGCCCGGTCGATATAAGAATCACGGAAGGTGGCCACGACCAGCCCCAGCGCGACCGAAAACAGCAATCCGAGCACGAAGAGCGGCAAAGTCAGGGCGAGCGAGGGGCCGACGCCCTCGCGAATCCGTTGATAGATGGGCATCCCGTCGGCATCGCTGCGCCCGAAATCGAAGGAGAGCGAGCGCCGGAAATGCTCGACCAGCAGCGTGTCGGCCGGGGCGTCGGGGTTCCATGCCAACGGCCGGTCGTAGCCGTGGTTGGCGATCCAGGTTGAAATCGCTTGCGGCGGGGCCTTGTCGCCGAGAGCGCGGCGCGCCATGTCTTCGGGTGTCGCATACAAAAAAAAGAGCATGAAAAGAAACGTCAGCACGCCGCCGACGGTGGCCGCGCCAAAGGCGAGACGGCGCAGGATGAAGGCGATCATGGCCGCTCTTCCTTCCGCTGCCCGAAGCGTTGCAGCAGGCCGAGGGCCCTCGTCTTGCCCCGTGTCGAATCGGCGCAGCGGGGGGAGACGTCGCAAACCGGGCGTCGTCTCGGGGCAGGGACATGGGCGAAGGCATGCATCCGCAGGTCGAGGTCGTACTCTCTGCCGGGGGGTTGTGCGACCCGTCCGCGAGAGGCGCCAAGCCGCACGGATTTCGGTCAAAGACAGCGGGACTCTTCAAGCGGAGGTCTCGGCCAGGAGATCCAGGCCGGGTGGACGCCTGCCGTTGGGGCGCATGCTCGCGTTCGTCCGCGCAGGTCTCGGGCTGGAGATGCGGGCGCTTGTGGGCGCGGCTACGGGGGTTGCATGCTGTTGGATTCCGACCACGAGCTGCCTGCCGGTACGGGGTCGGCCCCTGTGCCAGACGCGTCGCTGGGCGATCTTTTGGAGCGCGCCGCCTGGCCTGCGGCCACCGGGCTGGAAATCACCGGATTTGCGGCGCGGGCTCGGGACCACGCGTTGTTTTCAGAGCTGGACACGAGCGCGAAACTCGTCGTCTTCACTCAGCACCATGTTTTCGCGGTCTGGGATTACATGGCGCTCCTGCATTCGGTGCGCCAGGGCCTTGGCGCGGGCGAGGTACATTGGACGCCGCCGATCGATTCGCGCTCGAGCCGGCTGATCTATGAGATTCTGCTCGAGGAGGAAGCCGGCCCTTCGTTGGCCGGCACGCCGCTCTCGCACTTTGAAATGTACCTGCAAGCGATGCGGGCGCTCGGTGGGTCACTCGATGGAATCATGGGATTCATGGCAGAGCTGCGCGCGGGGGCAAGGCCTGAAGAAGTAATTGATAAATACGCTCCGCTCTCGTCTGCACTCTTCGTCCGCCATACGCTTGTGGTGGCGCGAGCAAGCCTGCCCGAGCGGATTGCGGCTCTGGCGGTCGCACGCGAGCGCTTGATCCCAACCATGTTTCCGGTGCTTGAGCGTTCGGTGGCACCGCTTGCGGGCACGGCCGACCTCGCGCCATTCCGCTACTACCTCGAACGACATATCCAGGTTGACGGCGAAGAGCACGGTCCCGCCACCGCCGAATTGGTCGAGCGCCACGCACGCGGCGATGCGCGCGCCGCCGAGGCCGCGCGACGCGCGCTTGAGGCCCGGGTCGCGCTCTGGGACGGAATTCTCGAGGCCTTATGAAGCCCGCCATCAGACAGATCGTCACCCTCTTCGAGCGCTGGGGCTGGCATCGCTACGACGAGCAGATCACCCAGCTTGAACACGGCCTGCAGGCCGCTGCGTTGGCAACCGCTGGGGGGGGCGAAGCGGAACTGGTGGTCGCAGCCTTGCTGCACGATGTTGGACACCTCTTGCAACTCGACGTCGCCAAAGGTGCATTCGATCTGGGCGCGAACGATCGACACGAAGGACTCGGCAGTCGATTTCTTGGCTCGGCGTTTGGCCCCGGCGTCACCCGGCCGATTGCCTTGCACGTCGAGGCCAAACGCTATCTTTGTGCGTTTGAGACAAGCTACCACGATCGTCTCTCGGAGGGATCGAAGGCGAGCCTTGTCCTGCAAGGCGGCCCGATGGGGGCCGCAGAAATGGCTGAATTCGAAAGACGGCCCGGCTCCCCGGCCGCCGTCGCACTCCGACGTTGGGACGAGGAGGCCAAACGGATCGACTTCGAGGTGCCAGCCCTCTCCGAGTATCTGGCCGTGCTCGACCGGGTCGCCGCGTGAAGCCCGGGGTCAGCCACCGGCGTAAAAGGAGTTGGGTCAGGGTGCGTCGGCGATCGGCAGGTGAAGCTTCGGCTACGCACCGCCGCAGGCTGTCCGCACTGAGCGGCGCGGCACATCGGTCTGGATGAAATCCGGCGGTTCTGGGAGTGGCTTCCCCGCTGCGACGGCGCGCGCGATTTCGGCAAACGATGCCGTCACCGCGTCCCAACTGAAGCGCGCGCCCCATTGAAGCGCTGCGCTCGCAAGCCGGGCGCGCAACGCATCATCGGCCAGCAGTCGGTGGATGCCGACAGCGAGAGCGCTCGGATCCCCGGCCGGCACGAGCAGGCCGGTCTCGTTGTCACGCACAGAATCACGGAGCCCGGGGACGTCGGTCGCGACCACCGGCGTGCCGCAAGCGTTGGCCTCGACCACCGTGAGGCCCCAGCCCTCCTTGAACGAGGGTTGCACGACGACACGGGCGCGGCGCATCCAGTCGCGCTTCTCCTCGTCGGAGACGAAGCCGGCGAAGGTGACGCCGTTGCCGAGCCGTGTTGCCTGCGCGCGTAGCCTGCTCTCGGCCGAGCCGGCCCCGACCAGCACCAGCCGCGCCTCGGGATGCCTGGCGCGGACCTCCGCCCAGGCGTCGAGCAACACATCGGCGCCCTTATAATGTTCGAGACGGCCGACGAAGACGACCAGATTCTGCTCGACAGCGGACGGATCTGCGGGCGTGTAGAACTGGTGGTCAAGCCCGTTTGGAACGACGCGAATCTGCTGGCGGGGCAAGCCGCGCTGCACCAGATCGTCCCGGCTCGAGGGCGAGACGACGATGAAAGGCCAGCGCCGGTAGAGCAGCGGCAGCAGCATTTCGCTGGCGAGCACCCAGGTCGCAATCGGTGGGGCGACCTGCATGAAGGACGAAAGCCCGAAGAGATGGTGCGAGAGGCCGAGCTTTGGGATGCCGCGCAGCCAGAGGCCGGAGCAGACGATGACCTTGCAGAGTTCCTCGATCACCAGATCGAAATGTTCGCGGCGCACCAAGGCCCGGGCTCGCCCCGGCAACATCGCGTAATAGGTAAAACGGTTGCCGAAGCGGATGTAGCGGACCCCTCGACGGGTTTCCTCGGCTTTTGCCCCCGGCCAACTCGAGCAGAGCACGGTGGGCTCGATGCCGCATTGGCTCGCCAGCCGACTGGCGATTTCTTCGAGGTGAACCTCGACGCCGCCGGCGAGCGGATGCGAAAGATCTCGCTCGTTGAGGATCAAAACACGCATACTGGGGGTCGGCCGGTGGGGCGAGGGTACCGGTTGCACCGAGGCTGGTCGAGGGCTTGGTGCG
>VFKT01000277.1 GCA_009885395.1 Deltaproteobacteria bacterium
CACGACGCGACCCTCCTCGATCAGGCCGAGCGCGATCGCGTACTGCTGTCCGCGCAGGAAACCCTTGGTGCCGTCGATCGGGTCAAGCGTCCAATAACGCGCACCGCTGGCAAGAGCCCCCCCGCGATCGATCCAATCGAGAACGTCCGCTTCGCCGCAAAGCCGGCCAAGTTCATCACCCACCCGTGCCACGACGTGCTGACGCAATGCCGCCACAGCGGCGCCCTGCAGATCGGCAGCCCCTTCCTCACCGACCACGGCATCAAAGGGCAGCGCCTTGGCGAGATGCGCGCAGACCACGGCCTGCGAAGCAAAATCGGCGACGGTCACCGGGCTTTTATCCTTCTTTTCGAGCGCGTCGGCCGTGACCAGGCGGGCCGCGACCGCACGACAAACGCGGGCGGCCGCCCGAGCGGCACCCACCGCGATCTCCAGTTCCTGGGAACGGTTCATGGCGGCGCACCATAACAGGACGCGTTGCGAGGGGAACCGAAACGACACCCGGGCAGTACAAGCAGGTCGAAGAGGCTTCCGTCCCGCCCTTCTGCCGGAACGAGGGCAACCTTGCCTCCGCATGGCTTTTCACCGACGGTCCCCCGGGCAAGGCCGGCCGGCCCCGAGGACACGGTCGGACAGAAGCAGGAGCGGCTCTTCCTGCGCCCAATAGGGCGAATGGACCGCGAAGAAAGAGGACCTATGCCGGATATAAAATTTGACGTGGTCGGAATCGGGAACGCCATCGTGGACGTGATCGTGCCAGTCAAGGATGAATTGCTCGAACGCGAAAATTTGCCGCGCGGCGGCATGCGCCTGATCGACGAGGCCGAAGCGACACGCCTCTACGGGATGGTCGGGCCGGGCCTTGAGATGTCGGGCGGCTCGGCGGCCAACACGATTGCCGGCCTGGCCTCGCTTGGCAGCCGTACCGCCTACATAGGCAAAGTCCGCAATGATCAGCTCGGCGGGATTTTTCGCCATGATATCCGCTCTCTCGGCGTCCATTACGAGGTCGAGGCCGCCACCTCAGGCCCGGCCACGGCGCGTTGCCTCGTGCTGGTCACGCCCGACGCGCAGCGCACGATGAACACCTTCCTCGGTGCCTCTGTCACGCTCGAAAATAGCGATGTCGACGAAGACGTGGTGCGATCAGGAAGCGTGCTCTACCTGGAGGGTTATCTTTGGGATCCTCCGGCCGCCAAGGAGGCCTTCCGTCGCTCGATGGCGATTGCGCGCGAAGCCGGCCGGACAGTAGCGCTGACCCTTTCGGATGCCTTCTGCGTTGATCGTTTCCGGGATGAATTCCGCCATCTCGCCGACGACGGGATCGATCTTTTGTTCGCGAACGAGGCTGAAATCAAATCGCTCTATCAGGTCGAGACCTTCGACGAGGCGCTTCAGCAGCTGCGACACCGCTCGCGCATCGCAATCCTGACCCGCGGCGAAAAGGGTTCGGTGATCGTGTCGGGAGACGAAATCCATGTGGTCGATGCCGACCCTGGTGTGACGCCTCTGGATACGACTGGCGCAGGCGACCTCTTCGCGGCGGGCTTCCTGTACGGCTTCACCCGCGGCTTCGATCTGGTGCGCTGCGCCCAGTTTGGCGCGATGGCCGCCGCCGAGGTGATTTCGCATTATGGTGCCCGGCCCGAAGCGTCGCTGGCCGAGATCGCGAAGCAGCGCGGGCTTCTCAAGGACCGGTAACGCGTGCAGGAAGCCGAACAGACAGCGCATTGGCTCGCCACGATGCGGGCCTGCGTCGAGGGCGTGAGCGGCGAGATCGAGGCTCGGGTCCGCGCCGGCGTGCTCGCCGAACTCTACCGGGGACTCGAGCGCGAGGAACGGCGGCGGTTCCTCTACTTGCTTGCAACCAATTTTGGCCCGGACGACGCGGCCATCGCGCGGGCCACGGATGCCTTTTCCGCTTCCGCAGACGGCCCCTCCCGTCCCGAAGCGACCCGGCGACTGCGCACAGCGCTCGAACCCCTGCAGCGCCGTCTCCTCATCCGCCTCAACGGCGTGCGGGACGGCATGCGCCTGCTGGTCGGGCTGCGAGCCGACCTTCTCCCACTCGGCCGCTCCGACCCTCATCTTCGCGCGCTTGACGACGAGCTCGAGGATCTGCTGCGCGGCTGGTTCGATTTCGGATTTCTGCAACTGCAACGGATCACCTGGGGCTCGCCGGCCGACCTGCTCGAGAAGTTGATCCGCTACGAGGCCGTGCATGCGATCGGATCCTGGGATGATCTGCGCAATCGGCTCGACTCGGATCGGTGCTGCTACGCGCTTTTCCACCCGAGCCTGCCCGGCGAGCCACTCGCCTTCACCGAGGTCGCTCTCACGCGCGGTCTGCCCGGCAGCGTGCAGGCCCTGCTCGACCAACAAGCCCCGCTCGAGGACCCGACCGCGGCCGATACCGCCGCGTTCTATTCGATTTCGAGCTGCCAGCGCGGCATGCAGGGCGTGAGTTTCGGCGAGTATCTGATTCGTCGCGTCATCTCGGAATTACGGCGCGACCTGCCGCAAATCCGCACCTGGGCCACGCTCTCTCCGATTCCGGGTTTCCGCCTCTGGCTGGAGGGCCGCCTCGGGCGGCTGCGACCCGAAGGCTCCCCAAAAAGGTCGCCGACACGCACCGCAGCGGTGCCCGCGGCAGGCAGGGACCTTCTTGCCGTGATTGACGACCCGACCTGGACGGCCGACGACGCCCGTCGCGAACGCGTGTCCCCGCGGCTGCTTCGGCTCTGTGCCCGCTATTTCACCGAACGCCGCGCCGACGGCTCACCACTCGACCCGGTCGCACGCTTTCACCTGCGCAACGGCGCCAGACTCGAGAGACTTTGTTTTCTTGGCGATGTTTCGCGCAAGGGCTTGCGTCAATCTCTCGGTATCATGGTCAATTATGAATACGATCGGGAATCGATGGAAGCGAACCAGGCCGCCTACGAGACTCGCCACGAACTGGCGATCGCACCAACCCTTATCGCCTTGGCACGCGAAGCCGAGACCGATTTGGCACCGGCTGGCAGCGGGAGAACGGCATGAGCGGCTCAAGCGTCTGGACCGGCCGTCCGCTGCCGGGGCGTCCCTGGCCGCTCGGGGCCAGCTTCGACGGTGCGGGCATCAACGTCGCCGTCTTCTCGGCCCATGCCACGCGCGTCGACCTCTGCCTCTTCGAATCGCCAGACGACCGCCATGAAGTGCGCCGCATCTCTCTGCCCTGCCGGACCGACGATGTCTTCCATGGTCATCTGCCGGGCGCCCTGCCGGGCCTGATCTACGGGCTGCGCGTGCACGGGCCCTTTGCCCCCGAGGCGGGGCATCTCTTCAATCCGCGCAAAATCGTACTCGACCCCTGGGCGCGCGGGTTGGCCCGCCACCCGGTGTGGACGCCTTCGATGCAGACCTTCGACCCGCTTCATCCAGACCGGCCCGATCAACGGGACGACGCCGCCGACGCACCGCTCGGCCTCGTCGTTGCGGACCTCGAGCCGGCAGAGCACGGCCGGCCCCAAACACCCTGGGACGAGACCCTGATCTACGAGCTACACGTCGGCCACTTCACCCGCCGACACCCCGGCCTGCCGGAGCGTTTGCGCGGCACCTACGCCGGGCTGGCCACCGAGCCGGTCATTCAGCATCTGCACGAACTCGGCGTCACTGCGATCGAATTGCTCCCGGTCGCGCATCGATTCGACGAACCCCGCCTGACGCGCAGCGGCCGGACCAACGTCTGGGGCTACAACCCGCTCAGCTTTTTCGCCCCCGACCCGCGTTTTTCGAGCGACCACACGGCATTGGGTGCCATCCATGAGTTCCGCGCCATGACGCGCGCCCTCCACCAACACCATATCGAAGTGATCCTCGACGTCGTCTTCAACCATAGCTGTGAAGGCGGGAGGGAGGGAGTCAGCCTGTCCCTGCGCGGACTCGACAATGCCACTTTCTACCACCTCGACCCGGCCGACCTCTCTCAGCTGCTCGATTTCACGGGCTGCGGCAACAGCCTGAACCTCGCCCATCCCCGCGCCGTGCAATTGGTTCTTGATGCGCTGCGCTGGTGGGTCGAGGGACTCGGCGTCGATGGCTTCCGCTTCGACCTGGCCTCGACCATGGGGCGCACCCGTGACGGCTTCGATCCACGCGCGCCACTCCTTGTCGCGCTTGACCAGGATCCCGTGCTGTCGCGGGTCAAGCGCATCGCCGAGCCCTGGGACGTCGGCCCCGGCGGCTATCAGCTGGGAGGGTTCCCCGCCGGCTGGGTGGAATGGAACGACCAGTTCCGCGACACCGCACGGCGCTTCTGGCGCGGCGATACAGGCTTGCGGGCCCCTCTGGTGAGTCGCCTTGCGGGCAGTCAGGACATCTTTGCCGGCAGCGGACGCGGCCCCCTGGCGAGTCTCAACTTCATCACCTGCCACGATGGCTTCACCTTGCACGATCTTGTCAGCTACGAGCAGAAGCACAACGAGCTCAACGGCGAGAACAACAAGGATGGGACCGACACCAACAACTCCTTCAACTGCGGCCACGAGGGAAAGACCGAAGAGCCCGCCGTCGTGGCGCAACGCCGGCTGCAGAGCCGCAATCTACTCGCAACGCTGATGCTTGCCCAAGGTGTCCCGATGCTGCTCGCCGGCGATGAACTGGGCCGTTCCCAGAACGGCAACAACAACGCCTACGTGCTCGACGACAAAACCGTCAGTCTCGACTGGGAACCCGACCAGGAGGGTCAGGATCTTCTTCATTTCGTGCGGCGTCTGGCGGTGCTCCGCCGCCGCCACCCGGCTCTGCGGCGCAAGGAGTTTCTCACCGGGCGTCGCCAACGCGGCGCCTCGCGGCCCGATGTCGAGTGGTTTGAATTCGATGGCAGGCCGATCTCAGGCGGCGATTGGGGCCTCGCCGAAGGGATGCTGCTGGCGCGGTTTGCGGGCGACTCCGGCGCCCTGGCGGCCGATGGTCTCGCTGCTTCGGGAGACGACCTCCTGCTGATCCTGAATGGCGATCCGGACGCTCATCTTTGCCGACTCCCGCCTCCCCCGAGCGGGCGCTTCTGGCGGGTCGAACTCGACACGGCGGCGCCCCACGCCCGGGTGCGTCGCCACCTACGCTGCCAACGCCTGCTGGTGCGGGGGCAAAGCTGCCTTCTCGTGGTAGCGCAAGCGTTGCCGCATCGGATCGGGACGGGGCAACGATGAGCCGGCTCCCAGCAATACCAGAAACCTGCCTGCTCGGCGAACAGGACCTCCATCTTTTCAACGAAGGCACCCATCTCCGCCTGTGGGAGAAGCTCGGCGCCCATCCGGTCGGAACGAAAGACGCCCCTGCCACGCATTTCGCCGTCTGGGCGCCGAACGCGCGCCGGGTGACGGTGCGCGGTGATTTCAACGATTGGGACCAGGATAGCCACCCGCTGCAAAGACTCGTGGGCTCAGGCCTCTGGTGGGGCGTGCTGCAAGCCGTAGGTCAAGGCGCATTTTACAAATACAATATCGAATCTTCTACCGGTGAGCGCTTCGACAAGGCCGATCCCTTCGCCTTCCGGGCGGAACCCCCGCCCGGCAACGCCTCGATCGTCTGGCCGTTGCAGCGTGCCCACGCCTGGCGCGACGCAAGATGGCTGGCCCGACGCGAGGCCACGGCGATGCAGCACGAGGCGGTCTCCGTCTACGAACTCCATCTCGGCTCATGGCGCCATACCAGCGAAGGCCGCCTGCCGAGCTACCGGGAAGTCGCCGAACCGCTGATCGCACACGTGCGGCAATGCGGCTTCACCCACGTCCAGTTCCTGCCCTTGATGGAGCATCCCTTCGCCGCCTCCTGGGGCTACCAGACAACGGGATATTTCGCGGCGACCTGGCGGCACGGTCTGCCCGAAGATCTGATGGAGTTGATTGACCAGCTCCACGAGGCCGGCATCGGCGTCTTGCTCGATTGGGTGCCCTCCCATTTCGCCGCCGACGCGTTTGGGCTGGCGCGCTTCGATGGCACTTCACTCTACGAACATCAGGACCCCCGCCAGGGCTTTCATCCCGATTGGGGAAGCCTGATCTTCAACTACGGCCGTCATGAGGTGCGGAGCTTCCTGCTTTCCAGCGCCATGTTCTGGCTGGAAGTGTTCCACGCCGATGGCCTGCGCGTCGATGCGGTGGCCTCTATGTTGTATCTTGATTATTCGCGCCGGCACGGCGAATGGATCGCCAACCCGCAAGGCGGCCACGAGAACCTGGACGCGATCGAATTCCTGCGTCAGTTGAATATCGAGGTCTACGGCCATCAGCGTGGCGTCCAGATGATCGCCGAGGAATCGACCGCCTGGGCCGGGGTCAGCCGCCCGGTCTACGCCGGCGGACTCGGCTTCGGCATGAAATGGGATATGGGCTGGATGAACGACACCCTGCGCCATTTTGCGCGCGAGCCCGTCCATCGCCGCTTCCATCATGACGAATTGACGTTTCGAATGCTTTACGGGTTCGATGAGCAATTCATGCTGGCGCTCTCGCACGACGAAGTCGTGCACGGCAAGGGTTCCCTGCTCGGCCGGATGCCGGGCGATATATGGCATCGCAACGAGGCCCTTCGCCTGCCATGCCGTTCATATTTCCTATCCCCCCATATATAAAGGAGAATGAAAGTGATGAGATTTATCAGAGTTTTTATGGCAACTGTACTGCTGTTTTGGAGCGCCTCACTTGCGCGCGCTGAGCTCTTTGGTGTAGCGAAATCCGAATTTTTCAACAACATAACACAAAACTTTGAGGGGTTGATTGAATGGGATGATGTTAATAGAACATTCTTTGGCGTCACGCTCAATCCGGGATTTGACATCAGATCTACTGGACTGTTTGCCACCATCAATGGCGGAGAGTCACCATTTCCTGATAACTGCTTGCTCGCCTCTCAAGACTTGGATGACATTGAACAACTGCCACTGATAGAGGCGACGTTCTCAAGTATATCTTCTGCCACACAGGAAGAAGTGCGTTCTGGCAACCAGTTTGCATTTGTCTGGAGGGCCACGTCGTTTATCGAGCGACTACCGATGGTCTTCCCTACTGATATCACCTATGTGATTGATGGCATCGGCCGATGTTTGAGTAACTGTCAAGGGAATCTTCCAATCTTCGACTTCACATTCGCGCTCAATGGATTTCAAGCAGCGACAACGCCAACTGGAGCCGGACCTCAAACAGCGACGACGACAACCGCTACCTTCTACAACGTAAACACACAAACAACACAATCTCAGCTTATCGCCATCCAGTTCACTGAAGTCGTTGGGAGCGGTAATACTACTGTGAGTGCCAGCGCCAACTCAACTACAAGTTTTAGCTTTGGATTCCAAGCGCTTCCAAACCCGCTCTTCCTAGATATTATCACCGATGCTGTCGTCACATTCCCAGCGACTGTATGTGTCACCTATGTAGATGATGATAACGATGGCA
>VFKT01000324.1 GCA_009885395.1 Deltaproteobacteria bacterium
CATAGGCCAAAGGATCGAGGCGCGGATTCTCGGCCATGGGCTGACCCACGTTTTCGCCAAATGTTTGTTGCAATTTGCGCGCGTCCTCGCTGAGCCGCCGCGGCGCGCGCGGCCGCAACGGTCGCGGCCGCGCCGGAAACTGACGCATCATCTCTCTGCGGTGCTCGTAGGGGTGGTGCAGATCGAAAGATTGCACCCAGAGAAAAAACGGGGCACGATCTTCGACATCGAGCCATTCCAGCACGGCGCGATGCAGCCGCTGCGCGTCATGACCGGCAAGCATACCGCCCGGTTCGACAGGTGGCACCAGCAACTCGAAGGTTTCAAAGCCGCGTTGGAAACCGACACGTCCCTGCAGGACCGGATTCGCCAGAAAAGCAGCCCGGCGATAGCCGGCTTCGGCAAAAACCTCGGCGAGAGTCGGCCGATTCTTCTCCCGGGCGAAGACACGGACAGGGATCGCGGAGGGGCGAATCGACGATAAAAGGGCGGGAATCGATCCCAGAGTCGAAGGCCCGGGCGAATATGCCCGCTCGAACACCAGGGCCTCGGCGGCAAGCGCTTCGAGTTCAGGCGTAGTCGGTCGATCATACCCATAAAGTGAAAAATGATCGGCGCGCGCGGTATCGATGACGTAGAGCAGGACATTCAAGGGCCTTGCCGGCTCAACCAGAGTTGCCGACAACTCCACAAATCCACGATCCGCTCCCGATGCAATCGGGGCGACGAAATCCGGACCGAGCGGCGCCCGGGTCGAGGCCTGGCGACCCACCAGCACGGCCCGACGCAACCTCCCGACCGGCACCTCGATCTCAACCCGCGCGAGTTCTGCCGTTGCGCCATCGACCTGACCCCGCCAACGCCCGGGGCCATCCGCCGCAAAGGTGATCCCGCGCCTGCCCTCGGCGAAAGTCGCGCTGGCGATCGGGCGAGACGAGGAGCCTTCTCCCGGGCGCTCCGGTACATCGACCTCAAGAATAAGTTCAGCTGCAGCCGGCAAGCGCACGGTGGAAACCAATGCGGCTGTCGGTGCATCGGCGGCAAGAGCCGTCCCGCCCTCGCCTTGTGGATTCGGCGGCAACCCGGGCAAGGCCTGCGCGGTACCCGGCGGCGAAAGTGAATCGCACGGATCCGTCGAAAGAAGGTCGAGCAGCACAGCCTGCCGAATCGGCTCCCGCAGCGTCCGGCCGACCGCCAGCAGCAGCCCAAGGGCGAGCATCGCGAATGCACCGACGCGAAGTGCGGCTCCCGCCAGGGCCGAAGAGGGTGGTCGTGCACAAGCCTGCATTCGGTCGCGAAACCCTAGCACGCCCGCCGGAACGCCCGCCCCATCATGTCTGGCAACCCCAGTCCCTGTCGCAAGCCAGCTCGGCTGGTTTGGTCGCGGCGTCGTAACCGGGCTAAGCTCGCCTCTGCGGCTGTGCCCGAAACGCCGAACCACCGATGCCCGGCCCCCATCTCAGGAACACCGCCGACGCCAGTGTCGACAAGCGCAGCAACCACCCGGCTTCCGCCCGACTCGGTGCCCGACGCATCGCCTGCTTGGCGCTACTCGCCGGCCTCTTCTACGCGCTTGCCCTGCCCTGGGTTCTCCGGCCCTGGTTTCCCGCCGCCGAAACCCTGCCGAAAAGCGAGCTTCGCTACAAATCGATGGAGGATACCGACCTCCTGCTCAATGCCTGGATCCTCGCCTGGTTGCCACATGCCGCTCTCGAAATGCCGCAGCAGCTCTTCGACGGCAACGTCTTCCATCCTGCGACCAACGTCATCGCGGGCTCCGAGAATATGTTGCAACACCTCCCGCTGACGCTCACCGTCACCGTGCTGGGTGGAGACGCAATCAAGATTCTGGCCGCTGTGGTTGCCGAGAGTTTCGTAGTCGCTGGCGTCGGCATGTTCCTCTTTGTTTTCTGGCACAGCGGCAATCCGCTGGCGGCGCTGCTGGCCGGCGCGCTCTTCACCTTCGCACCCTGGCGGGTGCAGAACATCCCGCATCCGCAGTATCTTGCCACCGGCTGGTTGCCGCTGGCCCTGCTCGCGGTCGATATTTGGCTTGAGACACGACGCTGGCGCGCGGTGGCCGGGCTGGCTGCGGCTTTCGCTCTGCAAATTTCCGCTTGTCTTTACCTCGGATATTTTGCCGGTTTCGCGATCCCCATCTATGCGTTCGTCCGAATCTTGATGGGACGAGAAAACCGGGCCCGTGCACTGGCCGGCGTGGTGCTCGGACTCGGGCTCGGCGGCCTTCTGGTCTTGCCGCTGGCCCTTCCGTATCTGGGGGCCCGCGCCGCCGGCGTGATCCCACCCTGGGAAATCGCGAGCTGGGGCGATTGGTCGTGGAAGCCATGGTGGTATTTTGCTCGCCCCTTCCTGCAACGCGCCGGCCCGGTGGTGCTGCTCATTGTGGCGACGGATGGGCTTGCGAGGTGCTGGCGAAGGCTGCAGAGCCGCCGCCACTCGAGGGAATCAAAAAACATCGTGCTCAATCCAGATTCGCGACCGCCGCAAACTCCGGCCTTTGACAGTACGACGACGGGGCCCGCCAAGGAGCTGAGGATCTGGCCTGCCGAGCGCGCTCTCTGGGCGATGGCTGCCATCGCCGCCTGGCTCTCGGCCGGCCCGCAGCCAACACTGCCCGGCGGCATGCCCTTGCCAACGCCGTACCCCTTTCTGCAATGGATCGTTCCGGGTTTCGCCGAATTGCGCGGGCCAGGACGACTCTACATCATCGTACTGGCAGCCATCTCCGCCATCGCAGGATTCGCTGCCGCACGCTGGCAAGCCAGATTTTTCAACTCGAGAGCGCTGCCCGCATTATTGGTCAGCGTAGGCCTTCTTCTATGCCTGATCACGGCGGCGCCCCATCCCGCCCCCCTTCTCGAAACGAGCCTCCAGCCGGGAGCTTCGGCCGTGCACGACTGGCTCAGCCGCAACGGCGAGAGCGCGCCGGTCCTTGAGCTGCCGGCCCCGATCACCGATCACGATATCCGGGGCAACTACCGCAGCGCGCTGGCGATGTTCGAGAGTACGCGCGGCTGGTGGCCGCTGCTCAACGGCATGACGGGCCATCCTCCCGTGACGGCGCGCTTCATGAACGCCATCGTGCGACGTCTGCCGGAAGCCAGCGCCCTGCAAATGTTGGTCAACACCACCGATGTCCACTGGCTCATCGTCGACGAGGACGCGCTGCTCGAACACGAGCGCGCGCACTGGCGGGGATTTACGCCGACGGGGCTTCAGTTGCGCGAGCGGTTCGGCGCTTCGTCGCTCTATGAAATCATCCTGCCGCCCAACCGGAATCTGCGTGATATCGTCCGCGCCGCGGGTGCAAAAACGGCCGCTTCCGTGCCAAGGCCGGTCGGCTCGATCGACGGCCCGACGCCGGCACCACTCAAAGAGCGTTGTCGCCATGCACGGATCGATTCCATCGAGGTCCCGCCCGTGTTCGCCATGGCGCCGCTCCCTCTTGCCGTACCCCTCGTATTTTCCAATTTATCGGATTGCGTCTGGCCGGGTTTGGCGATCCGGCCAGAAGGCCTGGTGGGCCTCAGCTACCGTTGGACCGATCCCACGGGGGAATCTTTCCTCTACCCACCACCGGCCTTCTCGCCGCTGCTCTCGGATGTCGCGGCCGGGAGCACGACCCGATCCTCCGTGGTGGTGCTCCCTCCCTCCGGCGCGCAAGGCCGCTGGACGCTCGATATCGACCTGCTGCAATGGGGCCAAGCCAAACCTCTCGCCTCGACGCGGAGCCAGGTCGAAGTGCGCGCCTTCCCGCAGCCGTGATCCGACGCATCGCGGGTCGCCGACCCGCCTCGACGAATCCCGCGCCGCGGGTCGCCGACCCGCCTCGACGAATCCCGCGCCGCGGGTCGCCGGCCCGCCTCGACGAATCCCGCGCCGCGTGGCGCCGCCCGTCTCGACGAACGCCGCGCCGCGAAATACCCCTCGCCCTACCAGAGCCGCAAGCCGCGGTGGTCCGCGGCAAAGCCCGCCGCCTCGAGGATTTTCGCATAACCATGCGTGCCGGCAGGGCGCCCGTCAATGGCGGTCGTGCACCATTTTCGACGCGCGCTGCCTGAGCTGGCTTCGCCAAGAGCGCGCGCCACCGCCAGCGCCCGCGTCCCATCGTTCATCTCCGGAAAGGTGAGGAGCAGCCGCCCGGCGCTAGCCGCATAAATCATAGGCTGACCATCCAGCAGAACCACCCGGGCGCCCACCACGCGGCGCAACAAATCACGCTGCGATTCCTCGACCAGCGCCGGCCAAGGCAGCACGCTGCCAAAAAGCAGCGCCGGATCTGTGGCCGCCAGCACCATAGGCTGCCCTCCGGGCTGCGGACTACGGAGAGCACGCAAGCGCTCGACCACACCGGGCAAGGCAAATTGTGCTCCCTCGAGCCCATCGACAAAATGGCCCCGCCGCAAGCGCCCCTGCTCTTCCATCAAGCGCAGCACAGGATAGACGCGAGCGAAGCCTCCAACCACCGATTCCGAAGCCAGCATGGCGCGGGCGACAATGCCGTGGCGCTCAAGCAGGCCGAGCGCCACGGCGTGTGACGCGCGCGTCGGATCGGGCTCGTGCGGCCGCAACTGCGCAACCCGCGACCAACGCCCGGCGATCACACCGCCGCCAGCACCCATGCGACGCGACGAACTCGCCGCCCCCAGCCGCCGCAAGGGCTCGCAGCCGTCGTTGGTGACGAATCCCGCCCAGGCCAACGACCAAAGGGCCTGGCGCAAGGCACGGAGAGGCACAGCAGCCAGCTCGAGCTGCAAATCATTGAAAAAACAGGCGCCGCGATCGCGGAGCACGCGCAGAATCCCGCCTTCGACGCCGCCTGCATCGACCGCCGACTCATCGACCTCATCAAGCAACAGACCAGCCCGCTCGCGGCGACAAAGGATGACCCGCCCGTCGTCGCGCGAGAGGCGCCCGCTGCCCACCCAGACCAGCTCACCGCCAGCGATGCGTCGATCGAGATCGGCCGGCCGATAGTCCCGCACACGCGCGGGCAACATCCGGGCCTCGAGATCACGAAACGAGAGCGGCAACCCCTCTAGCGCCAGGATTGCGGCATCAAACCCGGAGCGCCCTTCGTTCCCCAACTCGAGGCCGTGCCACGAGCAGGCGAAACGCTGAAAGGCCACCGCATCGACCGGGGCGATTTCGGCCCGCAGGCTGGCGAGCGTCCGGGCCCGGATGCGCCGCAGAACCTCGCGGTCGATCCATTCCTCGGCAGGGACGGCGGCCGCTGCCTGCAGCGCGGCCTCGACCGGGAGAAAGCCACCCCGCTCGAGCTGACCTTCCGCCTCGAGCTGGTGCAACAATCGACCGCCATCGGCCGCGGTAAATCCAAATTCTCGTTCGATATCGGCCAGGGTGAAGGGCCCGGTGCGGCGTGCCCAGCGCCGGAGCACCTGGGCTGGCGCATCGGCGACGCTCTCGAAGAACTCCACCGGTACCCCTGCCGCCCGTGGGCCGGCAAAGCCCGACCCCGGCTGGACCTTGCCTCGGACATGCACCTCAGTCGCTCGCGTGTCGGCAAGCTGCGACGACGCCATTGCGCTGTCGCCAACAAGGGCGTCTCGCCAAAGTCCAGCCTCCTCCGCCGCGATCCAGACCTCGCGGCCAGCAACCTCAATTCGCAGCGCCCGCGCGCTTTTTGCCAACACCTCGAGCCAGTCCCCCGCCATGTCGCAATCGCAACGCGCTTGAACCGCCGCCGTATCGAGCGCACCGAGAGCGCGCAGCAGATCGTGAACCCCTTCTGCCGAGCGCGCTCTTCGATCCGGAGAAAGCTGTTGCAGCACAGCGATCGTCTCGGCGATCGCCGCCGGATCAAGCAGGTTCCGCAGATCGCTCGTGCCAAGAAGCTCGCGCAGAAGGTCGCGGTCAAGCGTCAGGGCTTGCGCACGGGCTTCGGCAAGCGGCGTGTCGCCGGCGTACATCCGGCCGGCCTCAAGCGAAAGCACGAGAGCCCGCGCGAAGGGCGATGGCCGGCTTGTCTCGACCTCAACCACCCGCACCCGGCCGGTTTCGATACCGACAAGCAAGAGCCGCAACGCCTCCAGATCGAAGATCTCCTGAAGGCAGGTGCGGTAGGTCTCCAGAACGATCGGAAACGAGGGATGATGCCGCGCGACCCCGAGCAGGTTCTGGGCTTTGAGACGCTGCACCCAAAGTGGTGTACGACGGCCAGGCGCCCGCCGTGGCAGCAGAAGTGCCCGGGCCGCATTTTCGCGAAAGACCCCGGCGAAAAGGGCCGTGGTCGCCAGCCGCTCGACCAGTAGCGCTTCAATCGCGTCGGCGCGGGGCAGAAGAGAGCCGAGAGCCGGCGTTTCTGCCGCACCTGCAAAGCGCAGAAGCAGGCCATCGTTCCCCCATACAGCCTGCACCTCGAAGCCTTGCCCAGCTGCGAGCACGCCCTCGAGGGCAAGCGCCCAGGGGGCGTGGACCCGACTGCCGAACGGGCTCAGGATGGCGAGACGCCAATCGCCGAGCTCGTCATGAAATCGTTCCACGACAACGGTATCGTCTGAGGGCAGTACCCCTGTGCTGCGACGCTGCTCGGCGAGCCAGCTGGCCAGACTCTGCACGGCCGCCGGGTCCAGGCTGCTGCCCTGCGCCAGCCGGGCCTGCATTCGGTCCTCGTCGAGACCATCAAGCTCACGAAGAAGGGCGCCCATCGCCCGCCCCAACTCGATGGGTCGGCCCTGGCCCTCGCCACGCCAGAAAGGCAGCCGGCCCGGCTCGCCCGGTGCGGGCTCGACAACCACGGAATCTCGGCCGATATCAAGAACACGCCACGAGGAGGCGCCAAGCACCACCACCTGCCCGGGGCGCGTTTCGTAGACCATCTCTTCGTCGAGTTCTCCGATGCGTGGCCCACCGAGGCCGAGGTGCACCGGCCAAAGGCCCCGGTCGGGGATGGTGCCGACATTGGCGATCGCCAGCCTTAGCGCGCCGGGACGGGCGCGCAGGCGGCCGGTGAGACGATCGAAATCAATGCGCGCGCGAAGGTCGGCGAAATCGGTCGAGGGCCAGCGCCCGGAGAGCAGGTCGAGCACGGAGAGCAAGGCCTCTTTGCTCAGCGCACGGAACGACGCCGCCCGACGCAAAAGCGTCGCGAGAGCATCGACCTCCCATTCATCCATCGCCACCATCGCCACGAGTTGCTGCGCGAGCACATCTAAAGAGTTATTGACGATAGCCAACATCTCGACTTCGCCACGCCGCATACGTTCGACGATGACGCTGGCTTCGAGGATCTCGCTCGCGTGCTTCGGCAACAAGGTGCCGCGACTGATTTCCCCAACAGCGTGTCCGGCACGGCCGAGGCGCTGCAGGCCAGTGGTCACCGAGCCCGGGCTGCCGATCAGCACCACATGCTCGACCGATGCCATGTCGATGCCAAGTTCAAGACTGCTGGTTGCAACCACCGCCAGCAGGCGACCGCCCTCCAAGGCCTGTTCGATCTCGCGGCGGCGCTCACGCGCGAGGCTGCCATGGTGGGCAAGCACCATCGGCGGCAGCGTTTCCGGATCGCAGCCAGTCGTGCGCGCCGACCACCAACGACAGAGCTCGTCAAGTCGGCTCGCCAGCCGCTCGCAGAGGCCGCGACTATTGACGAAAACGATTGTGGAGCCGACCCCGAAAAGGCCGTCAACAAGCCGCGCTTCGAGCGCCGGCCAGACACCGACCCGCGCCCTTTCGCTACCCGGCTCGCGCCGGGCCTCGACCTCGATTTCTTCGCGCCGTGTCGGCCCAACCTCCATCTGCTTGACTATCGACGCACAAGCTGACAGCCGGCTTGCGCCCGAAGCCGCACGCCCACCACCCGGCAGATCGGCTTCGACCGCGGCAGCAGCAGTGCGGCCGGACTCAAGTAGATCGGCTTCCCCCTCCTCAACCCGCCACGGCACTTCGATGCGAATCTCCAGCCGCGGCGGCTCGCTCGCATCGACAATCCGCACCGGTCTGTCGCCGCCGAGAAAGCGCGCCACGGTCTCGATCGGCCGGGCTGTGGCGGAGAGACCAATCCGCTGCGGATCACGTTCCCCAAGCACCGAAAGACGTTCCAACGACAAGGCCAGATGAGCCCCGCGCTTGCTCGGCACGAGGACATGAAGTTCGTCGATGATGACGGTCTCCACGCGGCGCAACTGCTCACGCGCGCCGGAGGTGAGCAGAAGAAAGAGACTCTCCGGCGTCGTCACCAAAATATCGGGCGGGTCGCGACGAAAGGCCCGCCTCTCGGCCGCGGGCGTATCTCCGGTGCGAAGCGAAACCCGCGGCCGCCGGAGCGATTCGCCGGTCTCCATGGCGGCGCGTTCGATGCCGTCGATCGGCGTGCGCAAATTCCGCTCGATATCGTGGGCGAGAGCTTTCATTGGCGAAACGTAAAGTACCCGCACGCCGCCACCTTCAACCGGATCGAGCCGCGTACAGCGATCGATCGCAGCGAGGAAAGCCGCGAGAGTCTTGCCGCTGCCGGTCGGGGCCAGGAGAAGCGCATGGTCGCCACGCGCGAGCAAAGGCCAACCCTCGCGTTGCACCGTGGTGGGTGCCGGAAAAGTGGTGGCGAACCAACGCTGAAGTGATTCGCTGAAAAGAGCAGTGGCAGCGATGGGCGGAACGTTCACGACACCATCTGCACCACTGAATCGCCCTGGTGACGCAGCACGAAGCGGGCGTCCTCGATGATTTTCCGCTTGGCTTCGCGCTCGACGACGAAGTTGCCGAGATAGAGGACATCCATCTCGGAGCGACTGAAGGTATTGAAGGCGTTGGCGGGCGTCTCGACGATCGGCTCACCCTTCAGGTTGAAGCTGGTATTCAGCACGACCGGCACGCCCGTGGCGTCGCCGAACTTTTCGATGATCCCGTAGTAGAGCGGATTGGTGTCGCGCCGCACGGTCTGCAAACGACCCGTGCCGTCGACGTGGGTGATCGCCGGAATCACCTCGCGCTTCTCCTCGACAACCGGCACGACGTAGAGCATAAAACGAGCCGGGTACTGCTCGATTGCGTTGGGCAACTCGAAGAACTCCTCGCAACGCTCGGCCAACACGCTTGGCGCAAATGGCCGGAACGCCTCGCGAAATTTTATCTTAGAATTGACGATTTCCTTCATTTCGGCACGACGGGGGTCGGCGATGATCGAACGGGCCCCGAGCGCACGAGGGCCAAATTCGAAGCGACCCTGCATCCAGCCGCAAACCCGGCCCTGCAACAGATCCTCGACGACGCGGCTCGAGAAACGATCCTCGTCGTCGATCTGTTGGTAGGCGATGCCGTTTTCGCGAAGAAAGTCGGCGATCGCAGCTTCGCCATATTCACTGCCGAGATAAGCGTGGCCGAGTGCCGGGCCGCGCGGCCGCCCGAGCACCTGGTGGTAGGCCCAGAGTGCCGCGCCAATCGCCCCGCCATCATCGCCCGGCGCGGGCGGCACATAGAGACCTTCAAAGCCCGCCTCGCGGAAAATCCTCGAATTCGCCACCGAGTTGAGCGCCACCCCACCCGAGAGACAGAGGTTCTTCTGCCCCGTGCGCTCGCGCAACGAGCGGGCCATTTTGATCAGGATATCTTCTGTCACCGCCTGAATCGACGCCGCGACATCGCAATAGAAGGGGTCCAGCGATTTATCGCCAAGCGCAGGATCACGCGGCTCGCGCCCCATCACTTCCGAAAAGCGCGGCGAGAGCGTGCAGTCGGGCGAGCGGTGAAACGCGAAATGGTCAAGATCAAGCCAATAAGATCCATCCGAGCCGACATGAACCATCTTCTCGATCCGCTCGACGTGCCGCGCCACGCCATAGGGCGCCATGCCCATCAGCTTGTACTCGCCCTCATTGACCTCGAAGCCGCAGTAGGCGGTGAAGGCCGAGTAGAGCAGCCCAAGCGAATGCGGAAAGCGGCTCTCCGCCTCCAGCGTGATGGTCGTACCCCGGCCGACTCCAACCGTACCCGTCGTCCACTCGCCGGCCCCATCGACGGTCAGAATGGCCGCCTCGTCGAAGGGCGAACAGAAGAACGACGCCGCCGCGTGCGACATATGGTGCTCGGCAAAAAGAAGCCGCTTCGGATTGATGCCCAACCGATCGCGGATCAGTGGCTTGATCCAAAGCTTATCGCCGAGCCAGCGTCGCATCGACTCGGTGAAGACCCGCCGCGAGCGGGGGAAGGTGGCAAACGCGGTCGAGAGGAGCCGCTCAAACTTGACGAAGGGCTTTTCGTAGAAAACCACCCAGTCGACATCGTGGATGGTGATGCCGGCCCGGGCGAGACAGAAGTCGATGGCCCGTTGCGGAAACCCGCTATCATGCTTGACGCGGGAGAAGCGCTCCTCCTCGGCAGCAGCAACGACCACGCCGTCGTGGACCAGCGCCGCGGCGCTGTCGTGGTAGTAAAACGACAATCCCAGGATGTACATTTTGTTCGTCTGCTCGACCTGGCCCGCGCTGCACGGTCGCCGACAGGGCATTCCCCGCCCCGAGAGGGCCGCCGACCGTTCGGGCGGGTTTATCGCACGAGGCCCGCCGACTCCAATCCGGTCTGCCGATTCGGGTGGCCCGCCGAAGCCTGCAGGTCTGCCGACCCGGCGGTGGCCTGCAGCAGCGTATCCGCGGGCGGCTTTGGCTCTGGCGAGGGGACTCAGGCGCCCTGGGCGCGACTCGCCAGACCGCGCTGGCGGGCCTCGCGAACATCAAGCCAGAGGGGTCCGCCCGGCGTGGCGACAGGCACCGCATCCTGGGGTGGTCTGGCCGACGCGCCACATAAAGTTTCGAGTTCGGGCTCGGTCAGGCTCCCGAAGCGGACCAGCGCTTCCGCGGGCGATGGATCTGGTCGGCGCGCGTGTTCCAGATGGGGAGCCACCTCGAGCAAGGCCCGCTCGTAGGTCTCGGCGGTCTTCCACCCGGCAACGGTCCGTAAGCCACCGGGCCCGCGCAAA
>VFKT01000070.1 GCA_009885395.1 Deltaproteobacteria bacterium
CCTGGGCAAGGGGAATACCGCACCCGGCCTGTTCGCCCTTGCCGCCAACCGCTACATGCACACCTTCGGCGTCGGTCGCTCGACGCTCGCCAAGGTCGCCGTCAAAAATCATTGGAACGGAGCCCGCAACCCGCTGGCCCATATCCAGAGTGAAATCACGATCGAAAAGGTGCTCGAGGCGCCGATGATCGCCTCGCCCTTCGGTCTCTTCGACTGCTGCCCGACTACCGATGGCGGTGCGGCCGCAATCGTCTGCCGCGCCGATCGGGCGCACGAATTTCGCGAGGATTTTGTGCTGGTGAAGGGTGCGGCGCTGGCGGTGGCGACGGGCCGGCCCTACTTTGATCCGACCTTCGACTATCTGGGTTTCCGCTCGACGCAGGCGGCGGCCCGCGCCGCTTTCGAGCAGGCCGGCGTGACGCCGGGCGATATCGATCTGGCGGAGGTCCACGATTGTTTCACCTGGACCGAGATCACCAACATCGAGGACCTCGGCTTTTGCGCCAAGGGCGAGGGCTGGAAATGGGTCGAGGAAGGTCGCACCCGAATCGGGGCTGATATTGCGATCAACCCAAGCGGCGGGCTCAAATCTTTCGGTCATCCGATCGGTGCCTCGGGCGTGCGCATGATTTACGAATGCGTTCGTCAGCTCCGCGGCCAATGTGGCGATCGGCAGGTTGAAAATGCCCGACTCGCCTTGGCGCATAATGTCGGCGGACCGGGTGCTGTTTCCTGTGTGGTGATCCTCGGCCTGCCGGCCTGAATCGGGGGGACTTTCAAATGCATCGCAGAGGTCTTCTCCAGGAAACGATACGGCGGGATCGTCTGCGGCGGGCCCGGCAGCGCGCCTTTGCCCGCCGCGTCGCACGCTGGTTTGGCGAGCGTCGACGGCTGGCGCAACCCTTGTCGCCGTTCGTTCCGCTGCTCCCCGACGCCATCCGGGGCCCGGTGGCTGCGGCCGACGAGACCGAGGTTGAGTTGAGCTCCCAGAAATGAGTGCCCCGTCGACGAGCGATGGCGAGGGTTTCGCGGCCAGCACGAACCGCGCTCCAGACCCGCGCGAGCGACTGCCGTTATCGAAGATTCTGGCCTACGGTATCCCTTCGTTCGGGTTTGCGACCGGTCTTTTCTTCGTCCAGTTCTATTTTTTGAAATTTGCGACAGACGTTCTGCTGCTGGCTCCGGCGGCGGTGGGGATCCTCTTCGCGGCCGGCCGGATCTGGGATGGAATCGCAGCACCGCTCGTCGGCTACCTCAGCGATGCGACGCACCACCGGATGGGCCGTCGTCGTCCCTGGCTCTTCGCCGCCGTGGTTCCGTTTGGCATCGCGCTGACGGCGCTCTGGAACTTTCCGGCAACCCTCTCTCAAGGAGCCCTGCTGGTATGGACGGGGTGCGCCCTCTTCGCCTTCTACACCGCCCAAACGGCCTACGAGATTCCCTACCGGGCTCTCGGCATGGAACTCTCGTCCGATTTCCACGAACGCTCGCGCATCTTTGGCCTGCAGCGCATGGCGTTCACGCTCGGCACGCTGGGAGCTTTCGGCCTGATTCAGGTGGTGGCGGTTTCGGCCGATCCCCGCGCCGCGGCCGGTCAAATAGCAATAGGCCTGGCCGTTGCAGCCGGGCTGGCCATGTTGGTACCGCCTGTCGCACTGCGTGAGCGGCCCGAATTTCTCGGCCGCGGTGCCAAGAGCGTATTCTCGGCAATGCGCGACGTGCTGGGCAATAGCCATGCCCGCCGACTGCTGGTGGTTTGGTTTATTGACGGCTTCGGGGGCGGCATGGTGGGCACGCTGGCCCCCTACGTTTCTCAATATGTGCTCAAGCGCCCCGACCTGACCGCACTTTTGCCGACCTTCTATGTCGTGGCGGCCATCGTGACGATCCCGGGCTGGATCGCCTTGTCGCGACGCTATGGCAAGCGCGATGTCTACGTCTTCAGCCTGGTGCTCGGGGCCTTGTCCTTTGGCGCCACGATGTTGCTTGGCGAGGGGGACCTGATCCTCGTATGCCTGCTCCTCCTCGGGGCGGGGGCTTCGGGCGGCTGCAGTGCGGCGTTGGCGCCCTCCATTCTGGCCGACGTGGTGGACCATGACGAGGTCGAGACCGACGAGCGCAAAGAGGGCGCCTACTCGGCGGCCACCGGGTTTACCTATCAGCTCGCGGCCGGGCTGGTGGTCTTCGCCGCCGGAGCGGTGTTGCAGGCCACCGGCTTCGTTCCCAACCAGCCGCAATCCCCGGCCGTCATCCTGGCCCTCAAGGGTCTTTTCGGCGGCCTGCCGCTGGTTGGTTTTCTTTTGGCCGCCCTGGTGCTGCGCGGCTACACCCTCGATGAAAGAGAACACCGGCGCCTGCGGCGGGTGCTCGACGCCCGACAGACGAGAGCCTGAGCCTCGGGCACGGCAGTGGCTCAGGCTCTCTCAGGAGCAACTCGAGACCCGGGGGGCAGCCTTCCGCCCGTTGACGGCGGGCCTCTGCTTCAGGCAACACAGGGGTAGACAGGCCAGAGGCAGACGCTGCCCATTCCCCGATGCAGAGGGTCCCAAAGCATGATATTTTTGACTGCCTCCCGATTTGCGACGGTCTCCTGCGCCCTGCTCACTCTTTGTGGCGTGACCACCTCCGAGGCCGCGCCGTTTCCGAGCACCAGTTGGAAGGATATTGAAGTCGTCGGCATCGATAGCGTGACCGTCGGCCATAATGTCCGTCTACTCGGGAGCCTCGCGGCGATCGGCAGGAAAGGTCTGATGCGGCTCTCGGCCGACATCACCCAGGTCGATGGAACAGCCCCCGACCGCAATTTCGTCGCCGGTGCGACGCTTGAGTTTGGCAATCGCACCTCGGTGCAGGATGTTTATTTCAACAAACTCCTGCACGGCGCTGGGTCGTATTATATCCGCGGCGTGCGCCAGCCCCAGGGATTTCCCCTTCCCGTCGCCACCCCGACGCTGCCGGTGGAGTGGGTCGATTCCTGCGTCGAGCGGGGTCCGGACATTCTGGTCGATCGGAACCAGTCGAGAGCCCTGTCGCCCGGTTGTTTCGGCATCGTCGAGGTTCGCGACGGCGGGCGTCTCGAACTCGCTGCGGGCAGCTACAAGATGCGCACGCTTCGCCTGAACCAGGAGACCCGGCTGACCACGACGGGCAAGGTGAACGTCTACATCCGCCGCGCTGTCGATCTCGGCGACGATTCGATCGTCGGACCGCAGAGCGGCCTGCCCGATGACCTGATCTTCTGGGCCCGCACCGATAGCAACACAACCTCGCATATCGGACGGCGAACCCGGCTGATCGGCCGGATCGTGGCGCCCTTTGACGGCAATCTTCTGTTGCTGCGCGATGCGCGCATCATCGGCAGCGTGCTGGGTCGCAAGGTTCATCTGAAGCAGGACATCGACCCGGGTGTGCCGGCGCTGCCGACGCCGAGCCCGCTTCCGACTTCGACGCCAAAGCCGAGCACCACCCCGGGACCGACGGCAACGTCGGGGCCGAGCGTCACCCCGGGACCGACCTCGACCCCGGTCGCCACGGCGACCCCAGTGCCAAGTCCAACGGGCGGAGTCGGCCCTCCGAGCACGCCACGACCGACACCCGCTCCGACGCCTTGCGTCTTTTCGCCCTGCGTCGGCTTCTGACGCAGGAGGGATTTTCTATTGCCAAGGGCGCACGCGACAGGTCTAATCGACGCCATGCGTGCGATTTTCATGTCCGGTCGTCATCCCTTTGCTGGATGGGTGTTCACTCTGACCCTCTCGGCTGCGGCCCAGGCCGCCGCGGCCCTGCCCGTTTCCGATTGGCGCGACGTCGAATTCGTCGGAATGGAGGCGGTCACGGTCGGGCCTGCGTTCAATCTGGAGGCCAGTGTTGCGGTCGTCTCCGTGGGTGGCAGCGCCACCATCTCGGCGGACGTCTTCCAGGGCAACGGTGCGCCGACCGATAATTTCATCGCCGCCGATAATGTCAACATCGGCAATCGTACGTCAGTCAAGGATGTTTTTTATCGCTCCTCCCTGAGTGGTGGCGCAGGGTCCTACCGGATTCGCGGCAGTCTGATCCGCGAATCTTTTCCTCTCGACCTTGATATCCCTGCCCTGCCTTCGCAGACCAACGATCCTTGTATGGACAGCGCGCCAGATATGGTTATTGACACGAGCCAGATTTTCAACCCGCCGGCGGGTGGCTGTATCGGCGACCTGACGGTTCGCGCCGGCGGGCTGATCCGGCTTGTTACAGGTTCGTACCGGATCCGTTCCGTGCGGATCCAGCAACGCGGTCGCCTCGACGCGCTGGGCCCGGTCAATGTCTATGTGAAGCGCGCAGTGGACATCGGCGACGACGCAGTCGTCTCGGCAACCAGCGGCAATTCGCGCGATCTCGTGTTCTGGGTGCGCAACGATAGCAACTCGACCTGCCAGATTGGCCAGGATGCACGCTTGACGGGGCATGTTTTCGCGCCCAACGACGTCAATCTGTTGGTCGGGCAGGACGTTGCCCTCAAGGGCAGCGTGCTCGGGCGGATCGTCCACAAGCGCGGCCACCATGGTGCGCCCCCGCCGACGCCATCCCCGACGCCAGCGTATTCGTCGCATAGGCCGGTGAAATAGCGTTGAATTCGTTCCTCGACGCCGGGTGCGTACCAC